>QILF01000119.1 GCA_003233235.1 Zetaproteobacteria bacterium | reverse complement strand
CTTTCGATACCAAAGATCAGTTCGGCGTTTCCGGCCTGCTCTATCAATCCGATGTGCTACTCTATGATAAAAAAACGGAAACGCTCTGGTCACAACTCATGATGCAGGCCGTAACCGGACCGCGTATGGGAGAAACACTGAAATTGATGCCACTCACCCACACCACATGGAAGGCTTGGCACAAGCGGCACCCGGAGACCACTGTTCTTTCGCGCCATACCGGCTATTACCGTGATTATAATCGTGATCCTTATGGCGATTATGGCAAAAGCCGCAGCATCTATTTTCCGGTGCGTAACAAGGATGATCGTCTGCATCCCAAAACATGGGTGATCGGGCTGGAACTGGATGGCGATTTCAGGGCATGGGACATCTCCGCAATCAAACAGGCCGGTGAAGTCCAGGAAACATGGAACCACCACCAGTTAATCGTACGCAACAGGGAAGGTATTGTGGAAATTGTGGATGCCTCAACCGGAAAGCGGCTGAACAGCGTGGTCCTTTACTGGTTTGCCTGGGCGGCTTTCCATCCGGATACCTCGCTTTATACCGGCAAGCCCTCATAGATTCAGGTACCTTAGCCATGTACGAGTTTTCACAAAAAGATTTGGTGTCGTGTCCCCGAAAACCCCCGTTTATTCTACCTCATCACCTTCATGAACTGAGCCATGCTGTACGCTGGCCAGTGCATCCCGCATTTCGCGCGCCGTGACGCCATCGGCGCTGCCATCGGCATATTTGGTGTAACGCTCAATGTAATAATCTGTCGTGTGGCCGGTGGCCTTCACAGATTCACGCTGCTGCATCACGGCAAACCATTCATTCAGCCGCTTGCATTCGGTGGGAATGGCCATGCCGCGGTAGTGCTTCATCACGCCAAAACGCTCGAAGAACGGATACCAGGTGATATCAACCAGAGAGCATTGCTCACCAAGCCAGTACGGGCCATCACCTGTAAGCGCCGCAAACCCTTCACGCTCGGCAAAGATCAACTCACCCGCCACCTTCTCATTCAACTCAATCTGAACCTTTTCATCCTGCTCCAGCAGCAGCTTGTAGAAAAGTGGGATAAAGCGGGTGTTGCAGAAATCAATCCACATGCGTGCGGCGGCTCTCAGGGCGGGCGAGCCTGGCATCAACGCGGGCTCCGGAAACGCCTCTTCCAGATATTCATTGATAATGGTGCTCTCATAAACGCGTACATCCCCCTGTACCAGCACCGGCACCTTGCCGTATGGCGAAACGTGCGCGAACCAGTCCGGTTTATGGGCAAGATCAATCTCGGTGACGGTGAATTCCAGCCCCTTTTCCATTAACACGATACGGGTGCGCTGGGCAAACGGGCAGACCTCGGCGCTGTATAGTTCAATGCTGCTCATGGTGCATTACCTCCTGCCGCGCAGTAGTGTAATATGCGCGCAGTAGTGTAATATGCCATATCTGACCCGGTACATGATGACGATTCGCTCTCGGCATAACTCCCTTCCCCAAAGTCCCTTAATAATACCTTTTCACACCCAAAAACATCACCCTAAGCCCCAAAACAGCCCATATTTCAACCATAAACCCTTATACAACAATCACTTACTTTGGTCCGACCCCGGCTCCTCCGGCTCGTCATTTCTATCAGGGTCAATATCTTTAATTTTTGATAACACATGCTCAAACTTTTTCTTGCTGCCTCGTTTAGCTCGTTCAGCCAAATATGTTTCAGTCGTGAGGGCTGATATTTTTTCTGCCAATGCAGTGGCCACAAATTGGTTGATCGATATATTATCTTGCTTGGCAAGTTTTCTAACACCATCGTGCAATGAATCTGGCAGCCTTAAACTAATTGTACTCATGATATACCTCCTATCATTTGAAGAAACTCTTGTGGTGTAATGGCTTTAACCTTGAATTTTTCAATGCCCGTAAAGTCTCGAATATTATGAGTGACTATATAATCACATTCCGACTCTACAGCCAGTTCTAAAACGAAATCGTCAGATGGGTCTTTTAAGCTAGGGCGCCACAAAAAATGTACTTGTCGGCATTTTCCAATAGCGCACATATAATCAATAAGGTCTTCTATATCTGAATCTGTAAGCCCCGTTTCTTGTGACATTCGCTTTGCCACGGCTTCGTACTCAAGTACAAGAGCAACTGATAAATGGAAATTAAATTTTGCATCTCCGATTAAAGACAATATTTTAAAAGAAGCACCCCGTCTTGAACGTAGGGCTGAAATAAATACGCATGTATCAATGATAATTGAAATACTCATTATGGTATTGTATATAATACCGTGAAATGGTCAAGTATCGTTTTTAGGCATAACGATCAAGCTGTGCGGCGCAAACGAAGCGCAGCGTAGTTTGCGTCCGAACGAGCGCCTTGTGTACGCCCGTCGCGGGCGTGAACTTATGGGGTGCAAGTCCCCTGTGTGTGAAGCCCGTCACCATCGCAAGATGGTGATGAAAGCACTAGCCGAAGGCAAGGGCGAAACCGCGAGGTTTGGTCTGGAGGAAGCCGGAGTGCAAAG
>QILF01000102.1 GCA_003233235.1 Zetaproteobacteria bacterium | reverse complement strand
GCTAAAAATAAGCGAACATTTGGTTACTTTGCTGGACATTGGCGACCATGATGATGTTTCTATAGAGCCACTTGCAAAAGTCGTGAGCGGCTCTGCATATTTCAACATTGCAATTTTTGCCTTGAACTTGCTCCCCCGCCTGCTCGCTACAATTACCCTAAGTCCGACAGGCTCATTAGACTGATTCAAATGGCAATTGGAGCTTTGATGCCGGGGTGGCATTGGTAATTTTGCAATTCAAAATCATCGAAGCGGAAATCGAAGATATTTTTCACATCAGGATTCAGATGCATGGTTGGCAAAGGGAAGGGCTGGCGGGATAGCTGTTCGTCTACTTGTTGCATGTGATTAGAATATAAATGTGCATCGCCGAAGGTGTGCACAAAATCACCGGCTTGAAGACCGCAGACCTGTGCAACCATCATCGTCAGCAGTGCATAGGAAGCGATGTTGAACGGCACGCCGAGGAAAATATCAGCACTGCGCTGGTAAAGCTGGCAGGACAGACGACCATCGGCGACATAAAACTGGAAAAACGCATGGCAGGGCGCAAGCGCCATTTTATTGAGTGCTACGTTGGCTTGCGGGGCGATACTTTCGTCCGGGAGATCGCTGACATTCCACGCCGATACAATCAAGCGCCGCGAATTCGGTGTGTTTTTTATCTGAGAAATCAATTCGGAAATCTGGTCGATATGTTGACCGTCCGGGCCGGGCCAGTTACGCCACTGGTAGCCGTAAACCGGGCCGAGATTACCATCTTCGCCGGCCCATCCGTCCCAAATGGAGACGCCGTTTTCATGCAGGTAGGCGAGCTTGGTTTCACCGCGTAAGAACCACAATAGCTCGTGAATAATTGACTTTAAATGAACCTTCTTGGTGGTTACCAGCGGAAATCCACGGCTCAAGTCAAAACGCATCTGGTAGCCGAACACGGAGCGTGTTCCCGTGCCGGTACGATCACCTTTTTGTACCCCGTCATCGCGTACATGGCGCATCAAATCCAGATACGTTTTCACTGTTCACCTCCATCCGTCGGAAAAATAACTATCAAAGCAGCGGCCATGCTGCCGATGCACAAAGCAGTTGGCAAAAGTGTTGTGGCGTGCAGGATAGACCCAAGGGAAGCTATGCATAGTTATTCAGAGCTTCCCCAGTTTTATCAGGAGCACGATTATCAGGAGCACGATATGAACGCGTGGAGATTCTTGTTTGTTGGCGTAAGCATTGTTGGTGCGCTGGCTTATTTGCCGCCGGTTTGGGCGGAAGATGCCGCTGTGCCGCAGTTTTCAGGTAGACAAGCGCCTGCCGGACGGGCCTTCGACGATGCGCAGGCTGTTTTGCCAGGTGATAGTGCACTGGCGAAACCGGAGGTAAAACGTCAAAACGGGCCGAAAACATCAACCGATAAGATTGTCGATAAATTCATGAGCCTGGATGTGGATGGATCATCCAGTGTGTCCATGGACGAATACATTACCATGGTGCAGCAATACATTACCATGGTGCAGCAGCGCGTGCTGGCACGTTTTGCGGCCATGGATGCAGATCGCGATGGCGAAGTAACCGAAGATGAATACCGTGCATTCTGGAAAAGCCGCATGGCCAAATGGTATCGCCTGAAACGCTAGGGAAGCGCTGATTAAAGCATGATTCGCATCTTCACATCCAAAGCAAGCGATTCCTGCGTTGAATATTTGAGACATAGCGGTGCTATGACTTGCAATCCTCGCCTTGGACTCACTTGTTTTGAATTGTAAATCTATCAAACCAGCTTTAATCAGCACTTCCTTAATGGCGCAGGAGCATTCAACAGACACTGAAACCTACCGGCCTAAAACATGGTCTCTCTACATGGTTCGCTGCCCTGATGATTCAATTTACACGGGCATCAGCACTGATGTTCAGCGTCGTTTTGCCGAACACCAAGCCGGAAAAGGCGCAAAATACCTGCGCGGCAAATCACCGCTGACCCTGATCTATCAAAAGGAGATCGGCTCACATTCGGATGCATTAAAAATTGAAATAATCATGAAAAAACTATCAAAGGCTGAAAAAGAAGAGATTCTTAAAAACAATCAGGGTGAGTGAAAAGCTGATATCTTTGCCCCATGATTTATACGTTTTGAACCGCCTATCTCCCGGCTCTCGGGCCGGGAGCATACTGGCACGTTTGTGTAATTTGGAGGACGTTACGGGAGATGCATGAAACGGGCAAGAAATTAAATCTAACAAAGCCCATCTTACGCATTATATGATTTATACTAATCATATGTGAACAATTCAGCGCATGAAAGTAATCTGCTAGGAGCGAATTGACGCATATATGATTAGACGGCAGTTTAGGCGTTGTTTTAGAGGGAATACTCAGAGGCGATTACAAATGATCAGAGTGCTGTTGAAACAGATGCTTGATAACAAATCGTTCACGGAAAAGCGGCGCATCACGTTAAACGAAGTGAGCAAAGTTACCGGCATATCACGGGCAACGCTTACCCGTATTGCAAATGTCCCAGAGCGCAA
>QILF01000006.1 GCA_003233235.1 Zetaproteobacteria bacterium | reverse complement strand
TCCAAATATCCGCCCCACCCGATGCCAATGCCTTGCTTTCGGCAGGCTCCATGACAGGGTTAATTACCGTATGAAAGCGTTGAAGAGCCGAATTAGTGGATTCATCTGCAAATCGAATGCTGTCGTTTTTTACAGACTTCTGCTCATCGTTGGACAGCTTGGCGAGACTATCGGTGAAGGTGTCAGAGATGCGGAATTCGATCATGCCGTCTCCCACAGCTTGCGAATCGGAACGGCGAACAGTCTCTCTCCAAAGGGCGCGGTAGCTTCGCCATCGTAAAGCACCACGCCCACAGTAAAGTGCTTACCGCTTGTCTCCTTCAACTTGCGCAGCCCGCGAAAGTCCGCTGCCGTTACCGTTGCAGCAGCCTTGATCTCGACGCCTGCGATACGCATGCCGCCAATTTCGAGTACGACATCAACCTCTGCTCCATCCTTGTCGCGAAAGTGATAAAATCTTATGGGCTCCTCCTGCCAACTTGCCTGACGTCGCAACTCCTGGAAAATGAATGTTTCGAGAAGCTGCCCGAGCAAGGTGCGATCCGCCAACAAAGCTGCGGCATTCACGCCGAGCAGAGCGCAGGCCAGTCCGGTATCACACAGATGCAGCTTGGGTCCCTTCACCAGACGGCGCAGACGATTACTATGCCAGGCAGGCAACTCTTCCAGCAGAAATACCCGTGCCAGCAGGGTGACATAATCGCGAATGGTGGGGCGCGTCAACTGGAATGGGCCCGCCAGGTCAGCCACATTGAGCAATCGCGCGGTCTGGCTTGCCGCCAACGCCAGCAAACGCGGCAGCGCATGCAGTGCGCTGATGCGCGCCAGATCGCGCACGTCACGCTGCACCATGGTTTCGATGTAGTCGCGATACCATGCTGCCTGCCGTCGGGCGGATGAGCGGACCAGCGCGGCCGGATAGCCCCCTGCCGCCACTTTTTCCGCCAGTTCTTTCCCTAATCTCGCTTGTGAGCCGGTTTTGAATCGGCCACTCAGCATGGCCTCAAGAAAAACAGATTTACCGCTAAGCTCCGCCTGTGCAAGTGGATGCAGGCGCAGTATTTCCATCCTCCCGGCCAGTGAATCGGCAAGCTTTGGCACCAGCAGCACATTGGCTGATCCAGTGAGGATAAATCGCCCGGGCGAGCGATCACGATCCACGGCAACCTTGAGCGAGGTGAACAGCTCCGGAACACGCTGCACTTCGTCCAGCACGGCTTTATCCGGCAACTCAGCCATGAATCCCACCGGGTCAGCCTGCGCCGCAGCCCGCTGCACATCGTCATCAAAACTGATATAGGCATACCCCGAAGCGTCACCAACCTGCCGGGCCAAGGTGGTCTTGCCACTTTGCCGAGGCCCATGGATGAGCACCACCGGCGTATCACCCAGCGCCTCAGTCAGGCGCGGCATTATCAAACGTGGATAAAAAACAGGACTTGCCATATTGGCTAAATGTAAATTAATGTCCGGCCAAATGAAAGGTTTTGATACGTCCAGATGAAATGTTTTATGCCGTCCAAATGAAAAATGGCGCTTCATGATCTTGTGTGGGTAACACTACGGCCTGTACGGCCTGTACGTTCTACAAGTCAGGGACTTTTGCGTAACCAGTACTCCATTATAAACTTGACTTACATCTCAATATGAGATTATGGTGTCGAATGCATGTCATAAGCAGAAAAGCATTGCAGCAGTTTATACGCTCTCACCCTGATTCGAAGTCTGCACTTGAAGCTTGGTTCAAGATTATGCGAAGCCAAAATTTTGAGAGCTTTCATGCACTGCGACAAATATTTCCAAGTGCAGATACGATGGGTAACTTGGTGGTGTTTAATATCGGAGGGAACAAGTACAGATTGATTTCCGCCATTCATTTTAACCGTCAGGAACTTTATATCCGGGATGTGCTGACACATGCAGAGTATAATAAAGAGAGGTGGAAAACATGACATCCATTCAAATTTCAAATGCCGCCAAAGCATGGCAAAACTTGCAACATTACATCCCTTTTTCAGCCATCCATTCTGAAGAACAGTATGAACAAGCAGTGGATGCTTTAAATGCACTACTTGATGCCACAAATAATGATGAAACCCATCCTCTGGTCGACATGCTTGAAACACTGGGTGAGCTTATTCATATCTATGAAGAAGAGCATCTACCTATGGAAGAAGCTCATGGCATAGATGTTGTCCACTTACTCATGCAAGAACATCAACTTACACAAATAGATTTACCTGAAATTGGCAGCCAGGGGATTGTATCCGAAGTGTTATCTGGCAAACGCGAAATGAATATTCGCATGATTCGCCATTTGAGCGAACGTTTTCAACTTGATCCGAAAGTATTTATTTAACCTTAAGAGCCAATTGCAAAACTCACAATCGGGGTCAAATCGGGGTCGGGCATGAGTTATTGAGTTGGAAAAAAGGGGGTTCATCCGGCAAATGCATCCTTTCGGGTCTCATGCATGGATAGGATTTTGAGCATGAAGAACTCTAGATCACGATAGCCATAGGCTAT
>QILF01000020.1 GCA_003233235.1 Zetaproteobacteria bacterium | reverse complement strand
GATGAATTATGCGTATGCGATGTGGCTCATGTGCTGGGTTTAAGCATTGCAGCGACATCTCACCAGCTAAAGCTGTTGCGCGATCAGGGGTGGCTGAAGAAACGTGATGACGGGAAGATGGTTTATTACCGGCTGTATAGCGCTGATTTGCTCAAGGCGCTAAAGGGTGATTTGAATATGCTGGAGGCTCGGCTTGCATAGGCTTACCTGTTTTAATGCCTGTTCATTTCGTCATTTGCGAAATTAACGAACACATACTGTTTATGGAAAGAAGAATGATGTCTTCAAGAAAAATATGTACATGTATCTTATTCTGCTTATGGCTTTGGCCGCAGGTCGCTGCTGCACACAAAGATGACTATCTGGATGAGACTTTTGTCTACCAGACGATGGAGAAGGGTACAATCTCTCTGGAATATCGAAGCCGTTACCTTGATCGTTCACGGGATGGGCTAACTGGCAGTTATTGGAATAACAATCTGTCGTCTGAATATGGATTGACAGACTCGACGATGGTTGAGAGCCGCCTGGCATGGGGTACTCCAGAGTCGAATAGCCAGTTTAACGGTGGATTTGCCCAGATACGGCATCGTTTTGGCGATGAGGGAGAGTATTTTATCGATCCGGCCATTGCGTTTGAATACGAATCTGAGCGTGAAAATGGTAAGCTAAATAACCGTTTGACCACCATGCTTGTTTTATCCAAAGACATCGGTGATTTCAATATGACATTCAATTATGCGCAACCTTTTGCCTTGAATGGTGGAGGTACTCCCCGCAGTCAAAGAAGTTTTGGTATCCGATATCCACGGCACGGCATACGGTGGAGCATTGAATACAAGGATCTGGCAGTAGACAAACGCTATATCCTGCCTGCGGTGCAATTTTCGTTTGCCCATGATGCTTCGCTGAAGCTGGGTATTGGCAAAGGCATCAATGCCCGGAGCCCTCGATTCTTGATCGCTGGCCTCGTGGAAGTCGAATTTGGTGGTGATGATGAGTGAGTCCGGAAACAAACTTTCCCGGGTCGGTTCGGCAACCAGTCTGCTGGCTGTGACAGCTTGTTACGGGACGCTTGCTGCTGTGGCATTGTTGTCGGCAGTTGGCGTCAGTATTGAAATTGACGAAGGGTTTATGGTAAAAATGATTAGCGGCCTGTTGTTCTTCGCATTGGCGGGCATGGTATATTCCTACAGTCTCCACCGGCATCCCGGTCCTTTGTCGCTGAGTATTGCATCTGCTGCTTTATTATCATGGGTGTTTTTCGGCAGCTATTCAAAGCCGTTGGAGCTGACCGGTTTTGCGGCGTTGGTGTTTGCCTCGGTGTGGGATTTCCGTGTCAAAAAGCGTGCCTGTGCATGTCATAAGAAAAATTACTGACCCGAGGTATTCAAAGATGCAAACACCTATTTGTCCTACATGCGGCTGCTCGCTGATTCGACTGGGTATCAAAACAGAAGATGCTGTTTCCCACATTCATCACGGCAAGGAATATAAATTTTGTTGCAGGGGTTGTATTGACGTATTTCTAGCCAATCCCGAACCGCTACTGGCCGAGACGCAAGACCTAGTGGTTTGTCCCACATGCCTTGCAGAGAAGCCGCGTGAGTCAACAATACATCAAATATTTGATGGTACTGACCTGTATTTCTGCCGTTGCCCGGCCTGCCTCGTTCTTTTTAAGAAAAATTCCGGCTACTACCTCGCGCGCCTTGCCGGAGAGACAGAATATGGCGGTGTTTTCACCGAAGAAGAACGCTGCTGTGCAGCGACCTGATGAGGTGAACAATCGAGAGAAGGAATTGTTGCAGCAGACCGATGACGAACTTCGCCACGCCATCGCCGCGAAGAAATGCTGGCGCTGCGGCTGTTTCCAGGACACGGTGAACACATTGCAAAGGTCAGCCGTCATCCATGGCGCGCTTGGCCCATTGCTGGAAGAGGCGCACGCGCTGTTTGAGCTGAAGCGCTACGATTGCTTGGGCTGCGAAACCTGTTGGCCCGCCTTGGCGCAGAATCTGGCTGCGGAGATCGATCCGGTTGTCGCAGAAGGCGATCATTGCGCCACGGAAGAGCCTGAATCTCGGCAAGGCTGGCCGCCTCTGCCCGGCGATTATCAGGTCATCCGCTTTCAGGCACCGGTCGCGGTGTGTACGCTCAACTCTGATTACCTGATCGGGGAACTGGCAAGCGCCAACATTGAAGGTTTATCCATCATCGGCAGCCTGCATACGGAGAATCTGGGCATTGAGCATCTGATCCGTAATATTCTGGCGAATCCCCATATTCGTTTTCTTATCGTTTGTGGAGAGGACACGCGCAAAGCGATTGGCCATTTGCCGGGGCAGTCGCTGATCAGCCTGTTGCATCATGGCGTGAATGAAAGAATGCGTATGCGTATCATCGAAGCCAAAGGTAAACGGCCAGTGCTCAAAAATCTGAATACGGATCAAGTCAACGCTTTTTGCCGGCAGGTGCGGGTAATCGAACATACCGGCACAAGCGATGTGCAGATCCTGCGGAATTTAATCATGGAATCAGCCGCCAACGATCCCGGCGTATTTACAGGCGCGCCGCTTGA
>QILF01000124.1 GCA_003233235.1 Zetaproteobacteria bacterium | reverse complement strand
CATGGTGTTGTCCATGTTCCGGCATACGACAGCGAGGAGGTGCGCGGATGATTCTTCAGGCGCTAGCAGAGTATTATGATCGCAAGTCATCCGACCCGAATGCGGGTTTGGCAACGATGGGTTTTGAAACAAAAGAAATTTCTTTTGTTCTGGAGATAAACAGTCAAGGGGCGCTTATCCAAGTTGAGGATACAAGGGAGGGAGATGGACGGGAAAAACGGGCACGTTCATTTTTGGTTCCCCAAGGCGTTAAAAAAACATCTGGTGTTGCGGCGAATCTTCTTTGGGATAACGCCGAGTATGTTATCGGTCTTTTGAATGTTTCAAAATTTAAATCGATTCCCGGAAGTAACCGAGACAAGCGAAGGAAACAACTGCACCGCTTTAGAGAACAACATCAGGCATTTGTAACAAGAATCAATGAGCTGTCCGAGAATATAAATGATGTTGGGTTGCATGCTGTGCTGATGTTTTTATCGCGCATAAAAGCGAACAAAGCCATGATGCGCAGGTTGCCGCAATGGCCGGACATTGTAGGAACGAATCCCAATCTGACATTCAGACTAAGCGGCAACCGCGAATTGGTTTGCCAGAGTCCATCGGTAATTGCTGCTATTCGCACCAGTAATGTCGGTGGGGAGGTAAAAAAGTGCTGCATGATCAGTGGTGAGAAGGACGAGGTTGAACGGCTGCATACGTCGATCAAGGGTGTCTGGGGATCCCAATCCTCCGGTGCCAATGTTGTATCGTTTAATCTGGACGCATTTAATTCATACGGAAAGAAACAGGGCAATAATGCGCCTGTAGGGAAACAGGCTGCTTTTGCCTACACCACGGCATTGAACTATCTGCTGCGCAAGGATTCAACGCAGCGTATGCAGGTAGGTGATGCCAGTACGGTATTTTGGTCGGGGAAGCAGAGTGATATGGAAACGGCGGTTGTCAGCCTTTTTGGTCAACCGCCAAAAGATGATCCTGACCGTAATGTGAGAGCAGTGCAGACACTGTTTAGGTCGATACATAACGGCCGTTATAGTAAAGATGATGGAGCCACGCGCTTTTATGTGCTGGGGCTTGCACCGAATGCGGCACGAATAGCTGTGCGCTTTTGGTATGTGGGTACAGTAGCGGAAATGGCCGAGCGAATCGTGCAGCACTTTTCTGATCTGGAAATCATACATGGCCCCAATGAGACGCCGTTTCTGTCGTTGTTTCGCTTGCTGGTATCCACTGCCAGCCTTGGCAAGGCAGACAATATTCCACCCAATCTGGCAGGGAACGTAATGCGCGCCATTCTGGAAGGTTTGCCCTATCCACAAACGCTGCTTGGCGCGGCCATTCGCCGCATCAAGGCAGAACAGCATGTCAACTATCCGCGTGCAGCATTGATCAAGGCTTGTATCAATCGAACAATGCGATATTCAAATTTTGAAAACAGGGAGGAACTCAAAGTGTCACTTGATAAACAAAATCATAATATAGGTTATCGACTCGGTCGTTTGTTTGCTGTGCTGGAAAAGGTGCAGGAAGAAGCAAATCCGGGTCTCAATGCAACGATTCGGGATCGTTATTACGGGTCTGCATCCAGTTCTCCCGTTACAGCCTTTTCTACTTTGCTGAAGCTAAGCAAACACCATATTGCTAAGTTACATAAAGGGCGGGCGGTTAATATTGAACGGTTAATCGGTGAGATTATGGATGAGATTCAGGATTTTCCGGCTCATTTACCAATTGCCGATCAGGGGCGGTTTGCTATCGGCTACTACCATCAGCGTCAGGCATTTTTCACCAAATCAGAGACCAAGGAGATGAACGATGAGTAATTCCATCCAAAACAGATATGATTTTGTACTGCTATTTGATGTGCAGGACGGCAATCCAAACGGTGATCCCGATGCAGGCAACCTGCCGCGCATGGATGCTGAAACAGGTAAAGGACTGGTGACTGATGTCTGCCTCAAACGCAAGGTGCGTAACTATGTGGGACTGAAGCATGGTGAGCAGCCGCCGTATGAGATCTATGTGAAAGAGAAAGCGATTTTGAATAAGCAGAACGAACGGGCATATGTCGGCATTGGTGCCGAAGATATGTTAAAGGGTGATAAGAAGCGGAAAGGTGGTGATAAGGTCAATGAAGCTCGTGACTGGATGTGCGCCAATTTCTACGATGTTCGCACCTTTGGCGCAGTGATGTCCATCGGTGTGAACTGTGGACAGGTGCGCGGGCCAATTCAGCTAACCTTTGCCCGCAGTGTTGACCCTGTCGTGATACTGGAGCATTCGATTACGCGTATGGCGGTTGCAACCGAAGCCGAAGCAGAGAAGCAGGATGGCGACAATCGCACGATGGGGCGTAAATTCACCGTGCCGTATGGCCTTTATATGGCACACGGTTTCGTTTCGGCCCCATTGGCTGCACAGACACGCTTTTCAGAAGATGATTTGGCTCTTTTGTGGGAGTCGTTGAACAATATGTTCGAGCATGATCGCTCTGCTGCGCGTGGTTTGATGGCGACACGCAAACTGGTGGTATTCAAGCATGAGTCCAACATGGGCAATGCACCGGCACATGCCTTATTCGAGCGTGTGCAGGAAGCTGAAGGAAGGCATAACTGCACCGCGAAGTTTTGCAGATTACGATGTGCAAGTGGATTCGGAAGATCTTCCGAATGGAGTATCAATACTGGAGGTGTAATCATGCAAATTTCGTTACCATTGGATGAAATGACCATGCAGGAAAAAATATCGACGATGGAAACATTATGGAGTGATTTGTCGCAAAATCCCGAAGAGTACGATTCACCATTATGGCACCGGGAAGTACTGGAATGTCGAGAAGCAGAGGCCGGTGAGTTTACCAATTGGGAAGACGC
>QILF01000117.1 GCA_003233235.1 Zetaproteobacteria bacterium | reverse complement strand
CATAGCGGTGCTATGCCTTGCAATCTTTGCCTTGAACTCGCCCATTTTTCATTACAGACTTCTCGAGTCAGCTTTATTCAGCACCTCCCTAGGCGAGTGACAACCTTTAATCGTGGATTCCCCCTACCTCCCAAGATCAAGGGTATGTACTGGATATTGCAGTACATAATGCCAGATGCTAGTTCCCATGAAAGTCATCACCCGGTTATAAGTCACAGGTGCAATCCTGAGCCAATATCTGCATGATTCGCAGCATGACTTTGCAAACGACTTTTGAACTCATCCCAGCCATCGACCTGAAAGGTGGGCACTGCGTGCGCCTCAAGCAGGGACGCATGGAAGATGCGACTGATTACGGCAACGATCCGGCGGCCATGGCACTGCATTGGCAATCACTGGGGGCGACACGTTTGCACGTTGTCGATTTAGACGGTGCGTTTGCCGGAAAACCGGCCAATCGGCCTGCCATTGAAGGTATTTGCGAGCGGCTTACTATTCCGGTGCAACTGGGCGGCGGTCTGCGCGATTTAAACATGATTGAGGGCATGCTGGAGCTTGGTGTGCAACGGGTAATTCTCGGTTCCGTGGCAGTCGCCAATCCTGAACTGGTGAGCGAAGCCTGCCGCCAATTCCCCAACCGCATTTGCGTCGGCATTGATGCCAAAGAAGGTATGGTGGCAGTGCACGGCTGGGATGATGTGACTGATGTTTCGGCGGTGGAATTAGCGAGAAAATTTGAAAACGATGGGGTAAGCGCCATTATTTACACCGATATTGCCCGCGACGGCATGTTAAGTGGGCCGAATATCGAAGAAACGGTGGCGCTGGCACGCGCCGTATCAATTCCGGTGATTGTTTCCGGCGGTATCGCCCGCATCGACGATGTAACAGCCTGTGCCGCGCATCGCCAAGACGGCATTTGCGGTGCGATTACCGGTCGCGCGATTTACGAAGGCACGATCAATTTCACGGCAGCTATGAAGACACTAAAATGACAACAGCATTCACCGCAAAGTACGCAAAGAGGCGCAAAGTAAGGCATCGCAAAAGATATGTTTCTTTTGTTTTCCTTGGCGAAACTTTGCGTACTTTGCGGTAAAAACAACAATCATGTTAAGCAAACGCATTATCCCCTGCCTTGACGTGGCCCACGGACGCGTCGTCAAAGGCGTGCAGTTTGTCGATATTATTGATGCGGGCGACCCCGTGGAAGCGGCGATTCGCTACGATGAACAGGGTGCGGACGAGCTGTGTTTTCTAGATATTCGTGCCAGCCACGAAAGCCGCGATACGCTTTACCATATGGTGACCGAGGTTGCCGAACACGTGTTTATGCCACTGACTGTCGGCGGCGGTGTCAAAGCCATTGCAGACATCGAAAATCTACTGCACGCCGGCGCCGATAAGGTGTCGATTAACACCGCTGCGATTTTTAACCCGGAACTGGTCAGAGAAGCCGCCGAACGCTTCGGTTCTTCGACGATTGTGGTTGCTGTTGATGCAAAAAAAGTGGATGAACATTGGGAATGCTTTACCCACGGAGGTCGCAAAGCGACGGGAATTAACGCTGTGGACTGGGCGAAAAAGATGAGCGACTACGGTGCGGGTGAAATCCTGCTGACCAGCATGGATGCCGACGGCACCAAAAACGGCTACGACATCCCGCTCACCCGTGCGGTTTCCGATACTGTTTCAGCCAATGTGATTGCCTCCGGTGGCGTGGGTACGCTTGAGCATCTGGCCGGGGGACTGACAGATGGAGGCGCAGATGCGGTGCTCGCTGCCAGTATTTTTCACTTCGGTGAATTCACCATCAGCGAGGCCAAAAAATACCTCGCTGCATGCGATATTCCGGTTCGCCAGCAACAGTGAGCGATAAAATCAGCCTGCTTGTTTCAATATCTTATAACACAACGCCAAGCGCCGGTTAGAGCATGGAATGGGCGCAGCAATTCGTTGAAAACTACGGCTACTGGGCCGTATTTATCTGGACGTTTATTGAGGGAGAGTCCGTTTTCATCGCCGCTGCCGCACTGGCCGCTGCCGGAATCATGCAACCGTGGAAAGTGATTGTTGTCGCGGCACTCGGTGCATTTGCCGGGCATATGTTTTTCTTCGCACTCGGTCGCTGGAAAGGTATGCAAGTCATCGAATCCATCCCCCTGTTCGCCCGCCACTATCCCAAAGCCAATATCATTCTCGATAAATACGCCCACTGGTCGATTTTCATCTTCCAATATCTCTACGGCACACGCATTGTCGCCGCCATTATATTCGGTTGCTCAAGCATCGAATTCTGGCGTTTTTTCCTGCTGCAAATCGTCAATTGCATCACATGGGCCTTTGTTATCTACGCCGTCGGGCATGCGCTCGGACTGGCCGGCATGGCCATTTTGCACCGTTTCGGCATCATCGGCCTGCTACTTGTTGTAGGCATCGCCACACTGGTCGGGCTGTTTCTCTATTTTCGTTTCGGCCACCACCACATCAAACATCATTTAAATAATACCGACGACAACACAAAAAAATGACTAATCCGCTATAATCTCCATAAACATGAGCCACTTGCAAAAGTCTGGGGGGATGAGTTGCAATCCCATTTCGATTGCGATTTTGAGTTGGAATGAGGTGAATGGTGGTTCCATTTGCCGAAATTACAACTCAAAATCGCGCCGCAGTGGGGACGAAAATCGCCGC
>QILF01000018.1 GCA_003233235.1 Zetaproteobacteria bacterium | reverse complement strand
TTACCTGCCAATTAAAACGCTTCCCCGTTATCCGTATCAGCACCTCACCCCGAAGTGCTGTTTTCTGTACCGAGGCATTTACAGGTGTGTTTAGCCTACGCCTAGTCAGGAGCTTTTTCGCTTTACGCTTTGCCATTGTGTGCTATCCCTCCCGAGGAATTACGAAACTGTGATTGTCTAGAATAATTGTCATCTCTATAACTAGCCAATTTAGAGATACAAGGTCTTGCTTCGCGCATTTCACACTGTTCATCACGCTGCAATCGCCTCGCGGACCGCATCCGGGCGAACTGCGGCAACGCGCAGCAGGCTTAGCGCAGGGCCGGAAGGTTTGCGCCGACCTTGTTCCCAGTCCTGAACGGTACGCGCACTCACACCCAGCATAGCTGCAAAAGCGCTCTGGCTAGCATTCATATTTTTTCGGATGGCTATCACATCTGGAATCATCACAGTCTTACGCGCTCTCCGGCCTTGTTTAATGACTTTCAGACCATCCAGAATTTCACTGCCAATATCACGTTTATCCATGCTTCCCCTCTCCCATCATCACAAGAAAATAAGCCTCTTCGGGATCAACAACTGCACTTTGCCATCCATCCCCTCCCGATTAATTGAGAAATTCAGAATACAGCGTCATGCGATTTTAGCCAGTAATGCGTAGGGTTAGACACATCGGGTGCATACCTACTGCCCTCGCGCTTGCTAAATTGGCGGGACTTCGCTGGAATCACCATCGTCGTTCAAACAAGGCAAGGAGAATCACATGAACTCAGCCAGCAGCATGCGTCCCTACAGTCGAAAAATTCTGATTCGCATGGTCATCGCCCTGCTGCTTGCCACTGTTTTATTGCTCATCAACGCCGATTTTGTATCCGGCATCTATCTCAATCGCCAACTGACATCGGCAGGCTTGATTATCAACGGTGGTATTTTTCTGCTTTTCCTTATCGGCATGATCAAGCTGGCTATGGCGCTCACTTTCTACGCCGGAGAGGAGCGCGCGCTACGTGAATTTGTGAATAAACTGGATGATGGAGCAGACGATCCAATCTCGGACACCCCGCCGGAAAGTATCATTGCGCGCCGTTTTTCCGCGATGGAACGGCTATACAATAACCATAGCCCGATTAACCACAATGCCATGGCCGCCTCCCTTGTCGCTGCCGAAAGCACACGTAGCGGAACACCACGTTTTATTAATAATATTCTAATCTTAGGCGGTGTTTTCGGTACAATTGTATCGCTTTCCATCGCTTTGGTCGGCGCATCCGATATGCTGGAAACCGCCATCAATTCCAGCGGTATGGGGCTGGTGATTCACGGTATGTCCACGGCGTTGACGACGACCATCACCGCAATTCTCTGCTACGTGTTACACGGTTACTTTTTCAATGCGCTGGGCGATGTGCAAACCCGTTTTCTCGGCCAGATTGAGGAGGTGACCACCACCCGGCTGATGCCGATGTTCCAGATTGAACAGAAAACCATCGACTACCGCATCGCTGAATTGCTGCGCGCCATGGCTGAAATGATTCAGCGCATTGATGATGGTCAAAGTGGCGTATTATCCATTACCGAACGGCTGGAAACACTGATTGCAGGCATCAACAGCGAACGCGGCGAGGTGCGGCAGGAACTTGCCGACATCCGCCACCTGCTGCGCGACGGCTTCCGTCTGCCGGGCAACGACCTGCAGGAGAACGACGCCTCGTGAGTGAACATTTCTCCGATCTGCGCTTGAACGCAGGCAGTGGCAAGGAAGAGAATTTCTGGCCGTCGTTCACCGATATTATGACCGTCATCGTGATGATTTTCATGATGGTTATGCTGGTTTTGCTGCTCAAAAACATGGATCTGGTACAACGCCTGCAAGCCACGCTCAAATCCGAACGCGCAGCAACACAGCAGGTAGAAACCACCTCTTCGCTGAATCGTGACCTGCAAGCGCAGCTTGAACGCACACAGGCTCAACTCGACATGCTGCGCATGCAATTGATGGATATGGGCGAGGAACGCGACCGCTTGAATGAACAACTGGCACAAAACCGCAGCGCTCTGGAGCAGGAACAGGCCGCCCGTCAGCAGGAACACCAGCGCTTTGAACAGGAACAAGCCGCACGCACCGCGCTGGCCAGTCAATTGAATGCGGCAACAACGAAAATTGCATCCCTAACCAACGCCCGACAAAAACAAAATGAAAAACTGGCAGTTCTTGAACGGGAAAAACAGCGCTCGGCCAAGCAAATCGTCGCCCTGCAAGGCGAATTCAGCAATTTAAAGGTGAAATACGACAAACTGGTACGCCCGGCGCGTACATCGCACGGCAAATATGTGGTCAGGGTACGCATCATGCGCAGGGGTGATAAGCTACTGCGCTTTATCCGCAGCCCCGAGCAGCAGGTATTTGAAGCCGTCGATGCCAACGGAATCCGGCAAAAACTGGACAAACTGCACGCCGCTCACCCCGACGATATGTATGTGCGTATCATCTTCCCCGACGATAGCGGGCTGTCGTACAGCGAAGCGTGGAAAATGACCGAATCGTTGTTGCAGAAATACGACTATTACTACCGCGCGCAAACGGCGATCAAGCCTGCGGCAACGCAATCGCTTGACAGCCGCAGCAGCAAATGAACGATTGCGTGCCATGAATTCACCCTTATCCCCCTCACCGACACCGATTTCCGCATCCGTCCTCAGCGATATGCTACGCACCATGACGCCAGCCGGAGC
>QILF01000043.1 GCA_003233235.1 Zetaproteobacteria bacterium | reverse complement strand
GGTTTTCCTTGATATTGGATATTAAAGGCAAAACAAGGGGTTTTATTTGATGTTTGTATCAGCATGGAAGTATCGTGTGAAATATTAACTGCTGCGTCAACAGATAAATTCAATGCACAAAGATTTTTGCATTCCCGACCGAAATAAGCCTTTTTCGCGCTTATATCGAAGCAAGACCATGCTTGGACTGATCAGAAGCAATTGGATTCGGCTCGCCGGGCAAAACACGCAGGTCGTTGAAATGTAATTGCGAAGCCGAGCATTCTTTGTGTGTTGAGCAGGTCTATTCTCTCGGTAAATACTATCGGCTATCATCATTTCCCTCGCCTTTGGCAGCAGGCTATAGGCGCAACATGGCGTACGGCAAAGCGGCGGTTGACAGGCAGGGCGCGGCCCCCATGATTGGCACTCCCTTGATGAGAGTGCTAAAAACTTTCCGCTAGGGGGTTGAATCGGCGCAAACCGATACCTATACAATGCAATACGGTGGCGCAGCCACCCATCAATTATTAGAAACGAAGGAGCTAAACGATGTCTACAAACGTTCGTCCGTTACACGATCGTGTCATTGTCCGTCGCCTAGACGAAGAAGAGAAATCCGCTGGCGGTATCATCATTCCGGATTCGGCTAAAGAAAAGCCGGTTGAAGGCGAAGTGATTGCCGTAGGTAAGGGTAAAATTCAGGAAAACGGCGATGTCCGTCCGCTGGATGTTAAGGCTGGCGACAAGATCATCTTTTCCAAATATGCAGGCACTGAAATCAAGATTGATGGTGATGAAGTTCTGATGATGCGCGAGGATGATATTCTCGGCGTAATCGAATCCTGATTTTCCTGAACGAAATAAGATAATAGAAACAAGGAGATAAAAGAATGTCAGCAAAAGAAATTCGTTTTGGTGAAGATGCCCGTTCGCAGATGATGAGCGGTGTCAATCAGCTCGCCGATGCTGTGAAAGTCACCCTCGGCCCGAAAGGCCGCAATGTAGTGCTTGATAAATCTTGGGGCGCACCGACCATCACCAAGGATGGCGTGTCTGTCGCTAAAGAAATCGAGCTGGAAGGCAAGTTTGAAAATATGGGCGCTCAGATGGTCAAGGAAGTCGCTTCCAAAACCGCCGACATCGCCGGTGACGGAACCACCACCGCTACGGTGCTGGCACAGTCCATCGCTAAAGAAGGCATCAAAGCCGTTGCTGCCGGCATGAATCCGATGGATGTAAAACGCGGCGTTGATCAAGCTGTGGAAGCAATCGTCAGTGAATTGGGTAAATTGTCCAAGCCGGTGAAAAATCAGGAAGAAATCGCTCAGGTCGGCACGATTTCCGCCAATGGCGATGCCGAAATCGGCCAGATTATTGCCGATGCGATGGATAAAGTCGGCAAAGAAGGCGTGATTACTGTTGAAGAAGCCAAAGGTCTGGAAACAGAGCTGGATACCGTTGAAGGCATGCAGTTTGATCGCGGTTATCTGTCGCCATATTTCGTCACTGATGCCGAGCGCATGGAAGCCAATGTTGAAAGCCCGTACATCCTGTTGCACGAAAAGAAGATTTCAAACATGCGTGATCTTCTGCCTGTGCTTGAGGCTGTCGCCCGCTCCGGCAAACCGCTGCTGATTATTGCTGAAGACATCGAAGGCGAAGCGCTGGCAACACTGGTTGTGAACAAGGTTCGCGGTGTGGTGAATGTGTCTGCTGTGAAAGCTCCGGGCTTCGGCGATCGTCGCAAGGCCATGCTCGAAGACATGGCGATTCTGACCGGCGGCAAGGTGATTTCCGAAGAACTGGGCCTGAAACTGGAAAATGTTACCCTTGAAGACCTCGGTACGGCTGCCAACGTCAAGATGACCAAAGACACCACCACCGTGGTTGATGGTGCGGGTGCAAAGGCTGATATTGATGGTCGCGTAGCGCAGATTCGCAAGCAGATTGACGAAACCACCTCCGATTACGACAAAGAGAAGCTGCAGGAACGTCTGGCCAAACTGGCGGGCGGTGTAGCCGTCATCAAGGTCGGTGCGGCAACGGAAGTGGCCATGAAAGAAAAGAAAGATCGTGTTGACGATGCTCTGCATGCCACACGTGCGGCTGTTGAAGAAGGTATTGTCGCAGGCGGCGGCGTGGCGTTGATTCGTGCCCGCAAGGCGCTGGATGGCCTGAAGGGTATTAATCACGATCAGGAAGTCGGTATTGATACCGTGCGCCGCGCTGTTGAAGCACCGCTGCGTCAGATCGTGGTCAACTGCGGTGATGAAGCCTCGGTTGTAGTCAATGAAGTGACCAACAGCACGGATGCCGATTTCGGTTACAATGCAGCAACCGAAAAATACGGCAACCTTGTTGAGCAGGGCGTGATTGATCCGACCAAGGTGGTGCGTTCCGCATTGCAGCACGCGGCTTCCATCGCCGGTTTGCTGATTACCACCGAAGCCATGATTGCTGAACTTCCGAAACCGGAAGCAGCAGCACCTGCCGGTGGTGGTGATATGGGCGGCATGGGTGGAATGGGCGGCATGATGTAAATGTAACGCTTACATATCAGTAGGCAGTATAAAGAGCCAGTAGCCCTTGTGGTTGCTGGCTTTTTTATTGCTTTTAATGTCAGGTAGTCGCATAGTGGCGCATTGAATAGTGGGGCGAATAGGTAAAAATACTGGGGCGCATTATGGGGCTAGCTGTCCCGCCACGACCGAAAATCAGGGTAAAAACAGCATGCGCCCCACTTTGCGCCCCACTTCTGGAGGTGATGCTATGGC
>QILF01000046.1 GCA_003233235.1 Zetaproteobacteria bacterium | reverse complement strand
ACTGCAACAGCTCAATGCCGATGCCGTTAGCCTGCGTCAGCTGCGTCATCAGGTGCAAGCGGCAAAAGCAGGCGTTGATCTTCAGCGAGTCCGCCGCTTTCGCGACCCGGTGTTAATGCTTATCCGGGAGAAGAACGTGGCCAGCAACAACCAGGTATTTACATTCAATGGAATCATGTTGAGCGTTAGCCTGCCCTTGTGGAATCAGAATCACGGTAGCATCGAGAAGGCGCAGGCCCAAGTGGCGCGTACCAAAGCGCAAATCGAGGCCGCACGGCGCAACTTAACCCTTCGGCTGCGCCAAGATTATATGCGGATGCAGCATCTATTGGCGCAGTCGCACCATATTGAGCAGGATATATTGCCATCGGCAAAGCAAGTGCTTAATAACACAAAGCGGAATTATGCGGTAGGAGCAGTCGACACCCTGGTGATGATCGATGCCTACAATATCTATTTCAATGCCAGAGCGCATTATCTTGATTTGCTGTTTCGCGGCCACCAGCAGAGCATTGATCTCAGTCAGATGTTGGGCCAATCCGCGCTATTCAATGATGATGTAAAAAAGTCGCGGCCGTGATTGACTCATTGGTACGTTTTGCGCTCAGTCAGCGGGCCATGCTGCTGTTTGCTACCCTGGTTCTAGTCGGCGCCGGGACATGGGCATTTCGCACCATACCTATTGACGCTTTTCCGGATATATCTCCGCCGCAGGTGCGCATCATCGTCAATGCGCCAGGTATGGCGCCCGAAGAGGTCGAATCGTACATTACTTACCCGCTCGAAATAGGAATGCAGGGGCTGGGACGTCAAACAATACTGCGCTCAACGACCAAGAATGGACTATCGATCATTGTGCTAGATTTTATCGATGGCACCGACATCTACTGGGCTCGACAGCAGGTATCCGAACGTCTGAACCGGATATGGAGCAAGTTGCCGGCAGGAATTTCGGGCGGCATGGGGCCGATCACAACCCCGCTGGGCAGCATTTATATGTACCGCATCATCGGCAAGGGTTACAGCAACCGTGAGTTGCGCAGTATACAGGATTGGGTTATTCGTCCCCGTCTGCGCATGGTGCCCGGCATCGCGGATGTCAATTCGTTGGGCGGCGAGGTGCGTGCTTTTCAGGTGATTCCAGATCCAAACAAACTAAGGCGTTACGGTCTGGTGCTGAATGACCTGAAAATTGCGTTGATGCACAACAACCGCAATGCCGGCGGCGGCCGCGTCACCATGCATGCGAGCAACTTTCTGGTGCGTAGCGTCGGCAGGCTGCGGAACACCACCAATATCGGTGATATTACCCTGGCTTTACGTGACGGCCTGCCGGTGCATATCCACGATGTGGCAACCGTAAAAATTGGTTCGCTGGTTCGTTACGGCGCGGTCAGTGCTGACGGAAAAGGCGAAATTGTTACAGGCTTGGCTATGCTGCTTCGCGGCTACAACAGCCGTACCGCCGTCGAGGGCGTCAAACGTACGCTGGCGGCATTGCAACCCACCCTGCCGCCGGGTGTGCGCATCGTGCCGTTTTATGACCGCAGTACGCTGGTCGAAAAGGCCGTTGGGACAGTGCGGAAAGCGTTGGAAGAGGCGATCGTGCTGGTGCTTCTGGTGCTGGTTATCATGCTGGGCGACCTGCGAAGCGCCTTGACCGTAGCATTGATTTTACCGCTTTCAGTGCTATTTACTTTTATCATGATGAAAACATTTGGCATTAGCGCCAACCTGATGTCGCTGGGCGGCCTGGCTATTTCTATCGGAATTCTGGTTGACGCAGCCGTAGTCGTAGTCGAAAATATTTATACCCGTTTATCGCAGGCGGGGCCGAGGCCGGATCGCCTGCATGTCACCTACGAAGCGACGTTGGAAGTGGCGACGCCGGTGGTGGCCGGCATCCTGATTATTATCGTTGTATTCCTGCCCCTTTTCAGCCTGACCGGGTTGGAAGGGAGAATGTTCAAGCCGTTGGCCATTACCATCAGCTTTGCACTGATCGGTTCGTTGCTGTTATCACTCACGGTCATTCCGATGTTGGCCGGCATGATCATGCGGAGACATGCCAACAGAGGTAAAAAAGAAGAGGATGGCATTCTGATTCGCTTGCTCAAACATCTGTATCTTCCGGTGATGGAGTGGGTTTTGCACCATCGCTGGACCGCTATCGTGATGGCATTGATAACCATGGTATTTGCCGCTTGGTTGTTCCCGCACATTGGCAAGGAATTTATGCCGACGATGGATGAAGGTACGGCGATTGTTCAGGTCGAGAAGGCATCCAACGTATCGTTGCATGATTCACTGGCCAAGGATATGGCCATCCAGCGAGCGATAATGTCGTTGCCGGAGGTGGTTAGCGTGATATCGCGTACCGGTTCGGATCAACTGCGTCTGGATCCAATGTCATTGTACCAGACTGATAATTTTTTATTGACACGTCCGCGTTCCGAATGGACGCGCAGTGTGCCCGAGTTTCTCAATGCGCTACGGCACAAACTGGATAAAATCAAAGGTATCAAATTCTCCTTTACGCAACCGATTGAGATGCGCGTATCTGATATGATGACCGGCGTACGCGCCGCCGTGGCCATCAAGTTATACGGTGATAGCTTGGGTACGTTGAACAGGCTGGCGGGCGATATCGAGAAGTTGCTGGGAACCATTCCGGGCGCCGTGGGAATATTTCGAGGGCGTCTGGCCGGTCAGAACTATTTGCAAATCGATATCAAAAGCGATGCTATCGCCCGTTATGGCATCAATGTTGAGGAGATCAATCGAGTGGTCGAAACAGGCATAGCCGGTCAGGTGGTCACCAGCATTATCAAGAAGAACCGCCGCATCGGCATACTGCTCCGTTTACCGAAAAACGCAC
>QILF01000109.1 GCA_003233235.1 Zetaproteobacteria bacterium | reverse complement strand
GAATGCTGCCGGGTCGGAAACGGTGGATTTGTGTCTGAGAATCTCAATGATGTCATCGTCGCTCAATGGGTCGATGTGCAATGCTGCAATGCTGCCGTCTGGCGATACGGCTTTTAATGCATCACTCCCGCTTTCACCCAGCCAGTCGGCCTCCCTGCAGGAGAGGCGGAACCTCGGCTTACCAAGCGAAATAAGTTGTTCGCGGATACGGTCAAGCGGAGGTCTCCGGTCTCCATCCACAGCTGGCATTTCATCCAGCCCATCAATGAACAGGGCATTATCCTGATCCCCTTCAACTATGCCCAATGTGGCAAAGTCGCGGGCGCTGATATATTTACCGCCGGACTCTTCCGCTTCCTGTCTGAACAATTCCGTTTTACCAGCTCCCGGATCGCCAAGCAGCACGTAGGCCGAGTGATCTCGATAGCTGGCAAGTGGTCGACTTTCCGGAGGCGCGTTGTCCGGTTTGAATGTGCAGGAGCGGCGGATGAGGAATGCTTTGTTCATCTCGTTTGAAGCCAGTGCTCTGCCGGGTAGGAGAGGAATTCAACCAGCGAGATGGCATTTTCGCTGACAAGTATTTTTTTGCAATGTCCGAATTTATCTTCAAACTTATCGAAGCCTTTGATGTAGCCGGATGAGATTCCACTCTTTACTTCAATAACGGTTATCTTTTTTCCGCGCTCAATAACGAAATCGACTTCATATGAGCTTTCGCGCCAGTAGTGTAGTCGGCAGTCGGGGTGGCCGGAGTTGTAGAGATGCTGGCCGACTGCGCTCTCTACAACCCTGCCCCAATACGTACGGTCCGCTTTTGCTTCCGCTTTGGTGTAGCCCGAACCTGCCGTCATCAGGGCATTATTCAGAACATTGAATTTGGGAGGCGAGGCGCGCCGACGAAGCTGCTGTCCGGTGTAGTATTTTTGCAAACCGACGATCAATCCGGCATTGCCCAGCATCTCCAGATAACGCGCCAGCGTCGTCGTGTTTCCAGCTCCTTGGAGTTGCCCGAGCATTTTATCCAGCGCAAGTATTTGCCCCGAATAGGCACAGCCGAGATGAAAGAGTTGTTTAAGCAATGCCGGTTTATCAACCCTTGTCATCTCGAAGACGTCTTTTTCGATGCTCGGTTCGATTAAACTGCCGTTGACATAATTGCGCCAACGCGATTCATCCCGAACAAATGCGGCACTGCCCGGGTATCCTCCGAAATAAAGGTAATCATCCAGGTCGAAGTCAAATGCTTCGTGCATTTCTAAAAATGACCAGTGGGTGATCCGGATTAACTCATAGCGCCCGGTCAGGCTCTCGCTCATTCCTCTTAGCATGAGCAAGGGAGAAGAACCGAGTAGAACGACATGCAAATTTAATCCTTCGGCGCGATCTGCATCCCACAATCCTTTTACAGCTTCCGACCAATCGGGAATCTTCTGAATTTCGTCGAAAACTAGAATATATCCATCACCTGATTTTCGCGCTTCGGCGCGCGCCCGTTGCCATTTTTCAACCAGCCATGCTGCATCATGAACGTTAGAGTTTTGAGCGTAGCTATAATTGGTAGATCGTGCGTATCCAGCGGCGTCTTCTGCATCAGGCTGATCCACAGGTGCAAAATGATACCTCTCAGCTTTGAATTGGCTTAAGGCATGGCGGACAAGGGTGGTTTTTCCAACCTGTCGTGGTCCGGCAATAAATAACAGTAGCCTTGGAGACTCTGTGAGTCGGCTGAGGAGAAGGCTAACTTCCTTACGCCGGTAGGATTCAGTAACCATAATTACATCCTTGAGTAAATTTACTCATAAGCTTAATTTATTTCTTGAAAAATTCAAGAAAAACTAGGCAACCATGCATTTATCCACATAACGTGATATCGGATAAGTATTTTGAATTCATTACCCTTAATCACCAACTGTCGTGAAATCTCCCTGAGGGACGTGGTTAAGGATTCTTGGCGAATGTCGTTTTTGATTAAAAAAATAACTAAGCATCCAAAAATCTCCGATAATCCTCGCCCAGGGCCTCGGCAGCCAGCTTGCAGAAGCGTTCACCGGCTTCGACAGTTGCCAGTTGCGGGCTGGAGCCGATGCGGCCATCGGGGAATTTTTGGCGGAAATCGGTGGCATCGTAGAATTCGGCGGTGGGCGCAATTTCGGGACTTAGCGGCACATCTTTCACCGCTTCGGGATGTGCGTAATAACTCAGCGCCACTTCACTGACTGTGGCGTGATGACCCTCGGCCTCGCCGTACAATTCGGCGGCCAATTTGGTGACGGCATCGTTGCGCCACCAGTTGGCGAGGCGACAACGCAATTTATTGCCTGTTTGCTGCGCATACAATTCGGAAAAAGCGGCGGTGACTGGCGGAATATTGCCGCCGTGGCCGTTGAGGAAGTAGAAATGCGTAAATCCGTGCTGCGCAAGCGATGTCACCACATCCATGGCCACCTGAATCAGCGTGGTCGGGCGTAAGGTGACTGTGCCGGTGAACGCCATGTGATGCTGGCTCATGCCGTAATTGATGGACGGTGCGATCAACACATCCGCATCTGCTTGTTCAACCTGCCGCTCGATTTCGCTGGCGATTTTAAGCGGGCAGATTGCATCGGTGCCGATCAAACCGTTGGGGCCGTGCTGCTCGGTCGAGCCGATGGGAATGATGATACCGGTCGAAGCCTGCAAATACCGTTCTACTTCCGGCCATGTACTCAATGCTAATTGCATGCTTCACCTCCCTGAAACATGCATGGTAACCGCAATTCACATCCATTGCAGCCGTGATGAACAAGGGGGATTCAGGGGACAGTTTACATATTAAATGGTGGGAAACTCACATCCGACAAATAGGTAAACTGTCCCCTGAATTCGGTATGCCCCCTGAATATTGCAGCGGTAGCATTGGCAAACAAAACAGTTCGCACAGCCTGGGTACTGATTACCAGAGGTGAAAATTACCGCGCAAGTGCGGCA
>QILF01000125.1 GCA_003233235.1 Zetaproteobacteria bacterium | reverse complement strand
CCTATCCAACGATTTCAAAGAAATATGCTGAACTGGTATGCACTGCCGGTGTCACTGAGGCCGGAGAGTGGCGGCGTTTATATCCGGTTCGCTTCCGGCAATTATACGCCGAGCAACAATATCAAAAGTACCAATGGGTTGAGGCTGACCTTGAAAAATCCACTTCGGACAATAGACCCGAGAGCTACAAAATCATTCATGATTCATTAGTTACTGTTAGCGACCCGCTTCCTACGAAAAAAAAATGGGCCGCCCGGCGAGAAGCTTTTTTAGACAAAGTCGATGTCTATGATGATCTTGCTGATGTGATTGGGCGTGCTCATCGTAACGAACTTTCCCTGGTGCTGTTCAAACCGAAAAGGTTTTTACAGTTTATTCATGAGTCCGTTGATCGGGAATGGGATGCCAAAAAACTTGAGCAGCTCGAAAAACAAAAACAGCAAATCCATCTGTTTGACGATGAAGAAAGTGTGGCAAGGCAATTCAAAGTCGTTAAAAAGCTACCCTACAAGTTTTCTTATCGGTTTGAAGATAGCCGGGGAAAGACAAGCAAGCTAATGATTGAAGATTGGGAGATTGGTGCTCTTTACTGGAATTGTCTGAGAGATAGTCATGGTGATGAAAATACCGCTATTGCAAAGGTACGGGAAAAATACTGGGATAATATTGTGCAAAGTGGCAAATACGATTCTACCTTGGTACTTGGTACGACACTGGAGCATCACCGGAAAAAAGCATCCAATCCTTTTGTTATCATTAGTGTGTTTTGGCCGGGCCTGGATTTGCAGGAAAGATTGTTTTAGCCATGGCACTCCACCCTGATTTTCCCGATTCCCCACACGCCATTCTCGATCCGGCCATCCGCTGGTTTCCGGCGGATGAGACCTTGCGGACATCAAGTTTTGAAAAGCTGTTGCCGCCGCTGGTGCCGGAGCTGCGCAAGCAGGTGAAGGCGTGGCGGGACAGCGGCTACGCCAAGGCCACCGAAACAAGCCGCAGCCTGCTCAACTGGTGGTTCAGAGAGCCTCATCTACTTCCCATAGGCGATGGCACAATGGCCGAATTCCAGTATTACTTTGCCCAGCGTGAGGCGCTGGAAACCATCATTTATCTCTATGACGTGGTGGGGGTGAAGGACAAGTATGACCTGATGCGGTTTGACAACTCTGGCGCGGTTTCTACCGGCATGTTTGATGAGACTTGGCGACGATTTGTAGTCAAGATGGCGACAGGCGCGGGCAAGACCAAGGTGTTGAGTCTCGTGCTGGCGTGGAGCTTCTTTCACAAGCTGTATGAGCCAGAATCGGAGCTGGCACGCAACTTTCTGGTGATTACACCCAACATCATTGTGCTGGATCGCATCTATAAGGATTTCAAGGGTCTGGATATTTTCTTCAAAGACCCGGTGCTGCCGGACAATGGTTATGGCGGGCAAAGCTGGCGGGATGATTTCCAGCTCACACTGCATGTGCAGGATAATGTACACATCACGAATCCCACCGGCAATATCTTCCTGACCAACATCCACCGGGTTTATGCGGGCAACGATATTCCACCCTCACCTGACGATGACGATACGATGGATTATTTCCTCGGCAAGCGCCCCACTGGTGCTACAACGGATTCCAAGGTTGATCTGGGGATGATCGTGCGGGACATCGACGAACTGGTGGTACTCAATGACGAGGCCCACCATATCCATGACAGCCGCATGGCCTGGTTCAAGTCCATCGAGGATATCCACAACCGTCTGAAACAGAAGGGTGACGCGCTCTCCCTGCAAGTGGACGTTACTGCCACACCGAAGCATAACAACGGCGCAATCTTCGTGCAGACCGTGGCGGATTATCCGCTGGTGGAGGCTATTTCACAAAATGTGGTGAAGCACCCGGTGGTTCCTGATCCTGCCAGCCGGGCTAAGCTGGCAGAAAAGCAAAGTGCCAAATATACGGAGAAATACTCTGACTATCTTCACCTGGGCGTGATCGAATGGCGAAAGACCTATGCCGAACACCAAAAAATGGGCAAGAAGGCCATCCTGTTTGTAATGACCGATGACACTAAAAATTGCGATGATGTGGCTGCGTATCTGCAATCCACCTATCCAGAATTTGCCGACAAAGATACGGTGCTGACCATTCACACCAAGAACAACGGTGACATTTCCGAATCCGCGTCAGGCAAGAAGAAAGAGGAGCTGGAGCTTCTGCGCAAGCAAGCCAACGAAATTGACGGCGAAGAAAGTCCCTTTAAGGCTATTGTATCCGTATTAATGCTCAAGGAAGGCTGGGACGTGCGCAATGTAACTACCATCGTCGGGCTCCGTGCCTATGCAGCCAAGAGCAATATCCTGCCGGAGCAAACTCTGGGACGGGGATTACGCAAAATGTATCCCGGCGGTGTGGAAGAGCAAGTTAGCGTGGTCGGCACGGATGCCTTTATGAACTTTGTTGAATCCATCCAGGCGGAAGGCGTGGTGCTGGAACGCAAGGCCATGGGAGAAGGTACGGCTCCCAAGACACCGATTGTGGTTGAGGTCGATAAGGAAAATGAGAAGAAAGATATTGATGCGCTGGATATAGAAATTCCGGTGATGACCCCCAGGATATATCGTGAGTATAAGAATCTTACCGATCTTGATGTGGCCAAATTCGATCATAACAAGGTGAAATACCGGCAATTCAGCGAGGAAGAACAGCGTGAGATCGTCTTCAAGGATATTACCACCGGCGAGGTGACGCACACGACGGTACTGGATACGACAGGTGTCGCGGATTATCGCAGCGTGCTCGGCTATTTTGCCAAGACTATTATGAAGGAGTTGAAGCTGGTCAGCGGCTACGACGTGTTGTACGGCAAGATCAAGGTGTTTGTGCAGCATCACCTCTTTGATGCGGAAGTTGATCTTGATAGCCCGAATACACTGCGGAACTTATCTGAACCTGCGGCTACGAAGACGCTTATTGAGAATTTCAAGAAGCAAATTAACACCCTGACCG
>QILF01000001.1 GCA_003233235.1 Zetaproteobacteria bacterium | reverse complement strand
GTAAACATGGCTACGCCCTTTTTCGCAAAAATCCGTTGCGAACAAATGCTCTGCGCAATCATCACGGCGATTCATGAATAATGCAGGTTAAATCTTTTTGTCTTGCCACTTGTGCAACGGGTGAATTCAACGACACTTCCGGTGCATGCAGCATCAGCGATTATTTATAGATGGATCGGTAGGGCGTTTGCAGGCGCTTTACCGGCCAGCAGAAGACGCACGAGCGGTCGTGGTGGTCTGCCATCCACATCCGGGATTTGGTGGCACGATGCAAAATAAAGTCGTGTATTGGATGGCGCGGGCGTTTGAGGATGCGGGATGTGCGGTGCTGCGCTTTAATTTTCGCGGTGTCGGGCAGAGCGCAGGGGCGTGGGACGAAGGGCGCGGCGAGGCGGATGATGCAGCGGCGGCGCTGGATTGGCTAAATATGCGCTATCAGGGCGTACCACTTTGGCTGGCGGGGTTTTCGTTCGGTTGTTTTGCCGGATTGCAGGCGGCGCATCGCGATGCGCGGGTGGAACGTATGTTTGCGGTCGCTCCGGCGGTAAATTTATGGGATTTCTCGTTTATGGAGGAGGAAAAACGGCCTTTGACGGTGATTGCCGGTACGGCGGATGAAATTGTACCTTATGTGGCGGTAGCGGCGGCATCGAAACTGTTGAAAAACGTACATCTGCACGCGATTAAAGATGCCGGGCATTTTTTTCCGGCGCATCGGCAGGCGATGGTTAAGGCTTTATTGTCCGATGTACAATAGTTATCCCTAACTGATTAAACCTAAAGGCTTAAAGCAGCACCAGCGCATCCGGCAAATCGGCGATTGAAGGCAGCACAAGATTGGCGCGAATACCGCTTTTATGGACGAATTCCTTGCGGTATTTACCTGTTTTGACCAGTGCGGTTTTTAAACCGGCTTGTTGTGCGCCGCCGATGTCTGATTCTACGTCGTCGCCGACCATCAGTGCCTCACCGGGCGCAACACCCAGCCTGCGGCAGATGCCGTGAAAAAAATCAGCCGATGGTTTACCGAGGATTTCCGCCTGCTTGTCGCTGGCATATTCGGCAGCAGTGACGAAAACACCGAGATCAAGGTGCAGGCCATCCGTTTTTTGCCAGAAACGGTTTTTATGCAGAGCCAATAGGATTGCACCATCCATAACGTGCACAAAAATTTCGCGCAACAGCTCCGGCGGGTAACCTTCTCCGCCAATATCACCCATCACAACGAATTCAGGGTGTTTTTTATCTTCACGAATGCCGGAAAAGTCTTCGCGCAGGCTGTCGCGTACAAAAAGCCGTGCCGTATGCGTTCCGATACGACTTACCGCTAGCGCCGCAGGGGTATCAATATCTTCCACGCTGAGCGGTATATCCAACGCGGCCAATTTTTCGGCAATGGCACGACGCGGTTGGGTGGTGGTATTTGTGCAACCGGCCAGTTTAAATCCCCGTTTGTGCAATTGTTCGACCGCCCATGCCGCATCGGCGATGGCTTTATCGCCAACGTAAAGTACGCCGTCGAGATCAAGGAGGACGGCTTTTACCGGCATCGGAGGGATTTTCCTGCAAAAGTGTTGAGCATAGCGAAAGGCTAGGGCCTGTGCACAGAAAATCCAAGCGTAGCGACGTGGTTTTGTTGCCTCGGGGAATGCTGCTACACTGCGGAAAATTTATTTTCGCGTGTTGTTTGCGGCGGATAAAGGGATACCCATGAACGAACAGGAAATGCTTTCCATCTACGAAGATTCCGGTGCACTGCTGAACGGTCATTTTGTGCTCTCCAGCGGCAGGCATTCGCCGCGCTACCTGCAATCGGCGAAGGTGTTGATGCATCCGGCACACGCTGAAAAACTGGGCCGGGAATTGGCAAAACTGGCATCGGTGCAGGATGTGGATGTGGTTGTTGCACCTGCGCTGGGCGGTTTAATTATCGGCCATGAAGTGGCCCGTGCGCTGGTTAGGCCGCTGCTGTTTACCGAACGCAAGGAAGGCGAGATGAGCTTGCGGCGCGGTTTTTCATTTGCCGAAGGTGCGCGTGTGCTGGTGGTTGAGGATGTGATTACCACCGGCGGATCGGTGTGCGAATGCATGGCGGTGGTGCGCGAGCATGGCGGTGTGCCGCTGGAGGTTCTGGCGGTGGTGGATCGCGCACCGGCGGCAGTAGGGCGTTTCGATGTGCCGCATCGCACGTTGTTGCAATTGGATGTGCCGTCGTATGCAGCGGAGGATTGTCCGCTGTGTCGTGCAGGCACGCTACCGGCCATAAAACCGGGCAGCAGGCACGCAGCTTGAACTCCAAACCTGCATTACGTCTGTTTCCATTCGGCGGAGTCGGCGAATTCGGCAAGAATATGATGCTTTATGCGCTCGGCGACGAAGGTGTGATTGTCGATTGCGGCATGGGTTTTCCGGAACCGGGGCAATATGGTGTGGATGTGGTGATTCCGGATATTGCCGCGCTGAGTGAATTGGGAATTCATGTGCATGCGGTGCTTCTGACCCACGGCCACGAAGATCATATCGGTGCTTTGCCGCATCTGTTACCACAGCTTGATGTGCCGGTTTATGGCACGCAAATGACGCTTGGTTTGCTGGCCGGAAAATTAAGCGAAATCCAGGGTTATAAAGCTGATTTGCGTGCTTTGCCCGAGGATGAACGGATTGAGGTCGGTCCGTTCGGGGTCGAGGCGATTCCGGTGACCCATTCGATCATGGATGCGGTTTCTATTGCCCTGCACACGCCGCGTGGCATTGTGATTCATACCGGTGATTTCAAATTTGATCCCGCACCTCTTGATGGACGTGCTTCGGCTCTGCATCGTTTTGCCGCACTTGGTGATGAAGGGGTGCTGCTGCTGGCCTCGGATTCGACCAATGCGCCACGCGGTGGCAGCGGCCCGAGTGAACGCAGTGTCGGCCCGGCACTCAAGCAGGCTGTGGCCGGGTGTAGCGGAAAAGTTGTAGTGACCACCTTCAGCTCGAATATGTTCCGCATTCAGCAAATTATTGATGCGGCGGTGGCTAGCGGGCGTACAGTGGCACTGGCCGGGCGCAGTTTGGAACGTAATATTGATATTGCCCGACAGATGGGACGGTTGAATATTGATACCGGTCAAATGGTGGATATTAAACAGGCCAGTCAGTTGCCGGATGCCAATTTGTTGATTATCGCCACCGGT
>QILF01000088.1 GCA_003233235.1 Zetaproteobacteria bacterium | reverse complement strand
TTATGTTATGTATGTACAATATGATCGCCTGAACGAAATTTCGGGTTTCATTTTACTGTGTCTCGCTGCCTTCTGGGATTGGAGGCTTCGCTGCCGCCTTACCGCAAACACAGAAACATGCGGTAAATAGCATTATAGCACATGAAGGAGGCTCAATTATAATGAACAAGCTTTTGTTTCCCGCCACCCAGATGCCGGACAGTGATTGGTGGCATGCCCTGTGGCCGAATCCGGAAGGCGTATTGCGCGCAGTGGGTATCGAAGCAGGCATGCAAGTCGTAGATTTATGCTGTGGCGATGGTCATTTTACCGCCCCCATGTGCAAACGGGTTTATCCCGGCGCTGTTTATGCACTGGAACTCGATGCCGGGCTTTTGAATCAGGCCGGACAGACTTGCCGGAGTTATGAGAATTTTCATTCTGTTTTGGGTGATGCAAGTGAGCTATCGACACTGCTTCCCGAGCCGGTTGACCTGGTGTTCATGGCCAACACTTTTCATGGCGTGCCAGATAAGACGCGCTTATCCAGATCGGTATATGAAGTGCTCAAACCGGAAGGCCGTTTCGCTGTCATCAACTGGCACAGGTGTCCGCGCGAAGAAACCATGGTGTTGGATCAAGCGAGAGGGCCGAGAACCGAATTGCGGATGAGGCCTGAGGATGCCCGTCAGGTCGTCGAACCGGCAGGATTCAAACTGCAAAAGGTGGTTGATGTCGGCCCCTATCATTACGGGGCGATATTCATCAAGAACCCGGCCAGCGCTTCTACACAGTAACTCTGATTGTTTGACAATCTTGTGTAGTAAATTATCATTTTCGCTTATTCCTAAATGAGGTAATGCACATGGCAAATGTTTCGGCTATGCAGCGTGAACGAATCGATGCTTGCAAGATTCCCTGCTTCGATCATGACAAGGTGAATACAATCAAAGCTCGACTGGCTGAAGATGAAAATCACCTGCCGGAACTGGCAGGTTTGTATAAATTACTCGGTAATACCACGCGATTGAAAATTCTGCTGGCATTATCCACTGATGAATTATGTGTATGCGATATTGCTCATGTGTTGGGTTTGAGCATTGCAGCCACATCTCATCAGCTAAAGCTGTTACGCGACCAAGGGTGGCTGAAAAAACGCGATGACGGAAAGATGGTTTATTACCGGTTGCACAGCGCTGATCTGCTCAAGGCGCTAAAGGGTGATTTGAACATGCTGGAAGCACGGCTCGGATGATCCATTTTTTTATTGACTGTACACTTCGATAATTTCGATAATGATAAAATAAGTAAAAAGGAGTAAATATAAAAGATATGACTTCGGAGAAAAAAGATTATTCATGGCTGGGTTCGGCGGCCAGTTTGTTTGCTGTGATGACATGCTATGGTACTTTGGCTGCGGCAGCACTGCTTCCCATTGTTGGCATCAGCGTTGAAATCGACGAAGGGCTTATGATAAAACTGATTAGCGGCCTACTGATTCTTGCGTTAGCGGGCATGGCGTACTCCTATCGCATGCACCGGCATCCCGGCCCCCTGTTGTTGAGTATCGCATCCGCAGCCTTGTTGCTATGGGTATTCTATGGCAGCTATTCAAAGCCGTTGGAGTTGACCGGTTTTGTAACGTTGGTGGTTGCCTCGGTGTGGGATTTTCGTGTTAAGAAACGTGTCTGTGCATGTAATAAATGAAATGAAGAATCGAACGAAGGTATTATTGCAACAGACCGACGACGAACTTCGTCAGGCCATAGCGGCGAAGAAGTGCTGGCGCTGTGGTTGTTTCCAGGACACGGTGAATACACTACAGAAATCAGCCATAATCAAAAAGTCCCTGAAGTCACTGCTGACAGATGCGCATAGTCTGTTTGAACCGAAGCGCTACGATTGTCTGGGTTGCGAAATCTGTTGGCCTGCTGTGGCGCAGAATCTGGCTGCGGAGATAGATCCGGCTGTTGCCGAAGGCGGCCACTGCGCCACGGAAGAACCTGAAATCCGACAGGGCTGGCCTCCCCTGCCCGGTGATTATCGGGTTATCCGTTTTCAGGCGACGGTTGCGGTATGCACGCTCAACTCTGATCACCTGATTACGGAATTGGCCGACACGAATATTGATGGCCTGTCCATCATCGGCAGCCTGCACACGGAAAATCTGGGCATCGAGCATTTGATTCGTAATATTCTGAGTAACCCACATATTCGTTTTTTAATCGTCTGTGGAGAGGACACGCGCAAAGCGATTGGCCATTTACCGGGGCAATCGTTGGTGAGTCTGATGCACCATGGCGTGAATGAACGAATGCGCATCATCGAAGCCAAAGGCAAACGGCCATTCCTCAAGAATCTGGATGCAAATCACGTTGATGCTTTTTGCCAACAGGTGCAGGTGATCGAACATATCGGTACAACCGATGCGTACACGCTGCGGAATTTAATTATGGATGCAGCTGCCAACGATCCCGGTTCATTTGTGGGTGCCCCGTTTGAGGTCAATCCGATTCCCGTCGAAGAGGCGGAAATGCCTGCCCGCTTACGGCTTGATCCGGCAGGATATTTCATCCTATACCCCGACCAACTCCATCAACGGATTATGTTGGAGCATTACAGTAATAAGGGAATGCTGACACGGCGTTTCACAGCCAGTTCAGCCGCATCCATGTACGTCACTGTAATCAATGCCGAACTGATTAGCCGTCTCGATCATGCCGCCTATCTGGGCCGGGAGTTGGCTCGCGCCGAATATGCATTACGGACGGGTGAACGATATATACAGGATCGCGCTCCGGGCAAGTTTAATGAGAGTGCAAACACTGACTGCAACTGCAAGCCATCGGGAGGTCGAAACACTCTCACATGAATGACCCTGTTATGCATTGGCAGCTATCATGTCAAAGTAATCAGAAAATATTTCAAGAACAGTTTTCCCCGCGAACTTCATGGCATCATCCAAAGCATCAATATACCGAACTTTGCTATCGGCATCAGGCAAGCCCAACTTCTTATCCATCAGCCATTCATAAAAAAACCAGACGCGCCTGCTTTGCATCCCTTGCGGACGAAAAAGGCGATGGCCGGGATGCTTAACCGCACCAACCTTTGCAACAGGCTTCGGAGCATCAACATTCAGTTGATACTTCCGCCTTAACTGGGTGCGGCAATGGGGCGCATGACAATACCAATTAGTCGCGTTTACGCAGATGCCTCCCTTCCCATAGCAGGTATACGGCTGGAATCACCAGCATGGTCAACACCAGGGAGCTGACCATGCCGCCGACCATCGGCGCGGCGATGCGGCGCATGACTTCTGAGCCGG
>QILF01000105.1 GCA_003233235.1 Zetaproteobacteria bacterium | reverse complement strand
GTCACAAGAAAGATGATCTGCGCTCCTTTGCTGTGGAAAAGATTGAACAGGCGCGTTTTCTGGATACCGGGTGCAAGGAAATTCCGGATGCCGAACTGGATGAGAAGCTTACAACATCATTCGGCATCTTCTCCGGCAAGCCCAAAGCCACGGCGGTGCTGCATTTCAGCGAAAAGGCCGCCCGCTGGGTCGCCGATGAGGAATGGTTTCCTGATATATCCGGTAGCCGACTGGAGGACGGGCGTTATGAACTGCGCATTCCCTATAGCAATCCAACCGAATTGATCATGGAAATATGCCGTTATGGCGCGGATGTTGAAGTGATTGAACCGCCGGAATTATGCAAGCAAGTAGCTGACGTGTTGTGTGCTGCCGCCGGGCAATACCGGTAAGGTCACTATATGACCTTATGTTGTGTCATGCTTGTCCCGAATCTTTTTTTTGGAGGTAGCAACATGCATCGGCACGGTTTCTTGGAAGCGTTTTTCAGGGGTGCGGCATATCTGCCACTGATGCTGGATCACGGCGAGCGTCCTTCGGTACGCATCGTGAAGCTGAAACACTCGCGGAACCCGTTGGATCGTGTGCGCTTTGAGGTGGTTCTGGATGGGTAAAAGAGATTATGCGGCACATATTTCAGAAGATAAAAAGATTCATCTTTTGGAAGATCATCTACGTAAAGTAGGGCAAAAAGCTGAGACTTATGCTGAGACGTTTGGATCAGGGGCTTGGGCGAAACTGGCCGGCCGCTGGCACGACCTCGGCAAATATTCGGTAGCGTTTCAGAAAATGATTTATGAGGCTAATGGCATGGAAGCGCATGTCGAATATGAGGGGGCGGCTGGAAAGGTAAATCATTCAACCGCTGGAGCACTGCATGCTGTTGAGCAGTTGGGTGTTCATGGGCGGATTCTTGCGTATTTAATTGCCGGACACCATGCCGGTTTGCCGGACTGGTATAAGGTTGAGGCTCCGGGTGCGGCGCTGGGCGAACGATTGGCCGATACGAAGTTGCTTTCGGACGCCCTTAAGTCAGATGTTCCTGCCAGAATACTGGCTGGAGGGGTTCCGAAACAATCGCCAGTTGGGGGCAGCGATGGCTTTGCCTTGTGGGTGCGCATGCTTTTCTCGGCACTGGTAGATGCCGATTTTCTCGATACCGAATCGTTTTACGATTTGGACAAGTCAGAACAGCGTGGCGGTTATCCTTTGCTGACTGAACTGAAAAAGTCGTTCGATGTGCACATGCAAAAGATGTCCGATGAAGCAGAGGATACGCAAGTCAATCGGCTGCGTGCCGGGGTTTTGGGCGATTGTCGTAATGCCGGATTGCTGGATGGAGGCATCTTTTCGCTTACCGTTCCAACCGGTGGTGGCAAGACGCTCTCCTCAATGGCCTTTGCGCTTGAGCATGCCGTAAAGCATAGCAAGGCGCGCATCATCTATGCGATCCCCTACACCAGCATCATCGAGCAGACCGCCAATATCTTCCGGGACATTTTCGGCGACAGCATAATCGAGCATCACAGCAGCCTTGATCCCAACAGGGAGGATCATAAGTCGCGCTTGGCAAGTGAAAACTGGGATGCCCCCATTGTAGTGACAACCAATGTGCAATTTTTTGAATCGCTGTTTGCTTCTCGCACAAGCCGTTGCCGTAAGCTGCATAATATTACGAACAGCATTGTGATACTTGATGAAACACAGTTGCTGCCACCGCAGTTTTTGCAGCCAATTCTGAAGGTGATAAATCAGCTAGCCACACATTATGGTGTAACTTTTGTTCTCTCTACGGCAACCCAGCCAGCATTAAACACCATGAAAGATAGTTTTGGGAATATCCTGTTACAGGGCTTGGATCATGTGCAAGAGATCATATCCGAGCCGGATGCGCTTTATCGTCAACTTGAACGTGTTAATGTTGAGATGCCAACCGATTTTCACCAGCCCCGAAGCTGGCATGATCTTGCGAATGAACTCGCTGCCTATGAATCTGTGCTGGTGATTGTGAATAGCCGCAAGGATGCTCGTGAACTGTTCAGATTGTTGCCGGAAGGAGCAATTCATCTTTCTGCATTGATGTGTGGTGAGCATCGTTCAAAAGTGATTACTGAAATCAAGCAACGGCTAAAAGAAGGAATGTCCACTCGCGTGGTCAGTACGCAATTGGTTGAGGCAGGCGTTGATCTTGATTTTCCGGTGGTTTATCGGGCTTTGGCAGGGCTGGACTCTATCGCACAGGCAGCAGGCCGCTGCAATCGCGAGGGTAAGCTGGAGAAAGGAAAGGTGGTGGTGTTTGTTCCGCCAAAAGAGCCTTTTGCAGGGCCGCTCTTGCGGGCAAAGAATAAAACAGTTTCATTGCTTGCTGGTGGTGTGTCTGATCCGCTGGCACGAGAAAACTTCACAAAGTTTTTTGAACTGTTTTATTCGGACACGGATTTGGATAAATATGCTATTGAGGAACAGCTTTATATGAAAGGCGATACATTGCCGAATGATCTGTCTGATGTTCAGTTCAGAACGGCGGCTATGAAAATGAAACTGATTAAAGATGCAGGTCGAAGCGTGTTTGTTCGCTATGATGAAACCAGTGAAGAACTGTTGGATCAGCTCCGAGTCATCGGTCCTTATCGGGAGCTGATGCGTAAATTGCAGCGCTATTCGGTGAATGTGCCTGAGTTCTGGTTTGAAAAGCTTCTGGGCAGTGGCGATGTTCAGGAGATATATGCTGACTTTTATGCGCAAACGAGCAGTGTTTTATACCATCCTGACCTTGGCTTGCTTTTGGAGGGTGAGGTCATGTCAGCAACGCAGTTGATCGTGGGGGATATATGAGAAGTTTTTGTCTGGAAGTTTCGGGTGATTTTGCCTGTTTTACTCGCCCTGAAATGAAAGTGGAACGGGTTTCTTATGATGTGATTACGCCATCATCGGCACGGTCGATTTTCGAGGCGATTCTCTGGAAGCCTGCGATTCGTTGGCATGTGCATAAGGTTGAAGTAATGAAGCCAATTAAATGGATTAATTTAAGACGCAATGAAGTTGGCAAAGTCATTCCTAAAATTAATCCAACATCAGCGTTGAAAACCGGTAACATATTAAGCCTCAATATTGAAGATGCTCGTCAGCAGCGCGCCGGACTGTTTTTACGCGATGTGAAATATCGACTGCATGCTGGTTTTGAAATGACAAACAAGGCAAGCGAGGGCGATACGCCTGTGAAGTTCTCGGAAATGTTTGAACGCCGTGCATCCAAAGGCCAATGCTTTAATCAGCCATATTTGGGTTGCCGTGAATTCTCCGCAGCATTCCGTTTGA
>QILF01000011.1 GCA_003233235.1 Zetaproteobacteria bacterium | reverse complement strand
ATAGCACCGCTATGGCTTAAATCTTTAACGCGGGAATCGTTCATTTTACGTGCAGGGTCACGAATCATGGTTTGTTCAGCACCTCCCTAGGGGAGCGCTGATCAATTCATGAATTCACATTTTGCATTCTTAAATGCAAGCTGCTTTACTCGGAATTAATCAGCACCTCCTTAGCAAAATATGCGGCCAGCGAATCTAATATACCCGCAAAACTAGCCTCTTTTGCAACACACTGCACGCTCAGACCCGCATGTTCCGCTGCACGCGCCACTTGCGAGCTGATGACGGCGATTGCCGGACGGTCAGCGAGATGCGCATCGCCGATACGCTGCACATAATGTTCCGCACAGCGCGAACTGCCAAGCAGAACGGCATCAATTTCAGCATTTTTCAGTTTCATAATAATCGGAGAGGCATCGTCTGCGGGGCAAACGGTACGGTAGGCGGTAACCAGACGAACCCGTACACCCGCAGTTTCCAGAGCCTTCTGAATGACATCACGACCCTGCTCGGCACGCAAAAAACAAACCTCTTCCGGCATGCCATGGCGCGTGAATCCATCAATTAGGCCTTCCTGAGAGGCTTTGTCGGCAACCCATGCTGTGTCAATACCATGCGCGTTCAAAGCTGCCGCCGTTTGCGGCCCGACAGCCACCACCGGATGCGTGTTTATTGTCGAAATATCATTGCCCAGCGCATGGATAAGGCAGCGCGCACCGTTGGCACTGGTTAACAGAATACAGGCATCTGCAGAAGCGTCTGAAATTGCCTTGCGCACCTGATTCGGCATACATTGCACGGCAAGGCAAGGCAATGAAATAGCACTTGCACCGCGCGCCTGCACCTGTTCGGCGACAGTCTCGAACTGACTGGCGGCACGGGTGATGAGAACGCGTTTTCCGGCAAGCAGCGGCATAGGCTGGAGTATGCATGAAGGTGTTGCGCCTCGCCATAGATGGAGTGTGTGGCTTAAAATACATTGCAAAAAGGCGAAATCATTGATTTTCTGTTTTCGGCATGTAAGATGATAGAAGAAACAACTTGAAACAATCTGGGAAAATCGGGATAGAAACAGCATGACAACAGCAAAAAACCTCATGAAACAAGCTGAGGGCATACTCAAAAACACCTTTGGATACGGTGCTTTTCGAGCAGTACAGAAAGACGTAGTAGAAGCAATTCTGGATGGTCAGGATGCCTTCGTGTTGATGCCGACAGGTGGCGGCAAGTCGATGTGTTATCAGATTCCATCGATGGTTCGTAAAGGTACGGGTATCATCGTATCACCGTTGATTTCACTGATGAAAGATCAGGTGGATGCACTGACCCGCTGCGGTGTGCAAGCGGCATATTATAATTCTTCGCTCAAGGCAGCCGAAGCGGCGCTGGTACTGGAGCGTTTGCAGGCGGGTAAACTGGACATGCTGTATGTTGCGCCGGAGCGACTTCTTTCGGTGAGTTTCGCCAAGGTATTGAAAGGACTTGAACTGGCGCTGTTCGGTATTGATGAAGCACATTGTGTGTCGCAGTGGGGACACGATTTCCGTCCCGAATATGAAAAACTGGGTCGCTTGCGGGAAGATTTTCCGAACGTACCAATTCTGGCTCTGACAGCCACCGCCGACGGACATACACGCAAGGATATTCTGCAATGTCTGAATATCGAACGCGCACAACAGTTTGTTTCCAGCTTTGACCGTCCGAATATTCGTTATCTGGTGGTCGAAAAACACAAACCGATGCACCAATTGCTGGATTTTCTCAACGACTGGTCCGGCGAATCCGGTATTATCTACTGCATGTCGCGCAAACGGGTTGAAGAAGTGGCGGTACACTTGCAACACCATGGACTGCGTGCAGCCGCTTATCATGCCGGTATGCCGGGCAGACGGCGCGATCAGGTGCAAGACGATTTCCTGCATGATCGTATTCGCATCATTGTAGCTACTATTGCCTTCGGCATGGGCGTAGACAAACCGAATGTGCGTTTTGTCGTGCATCACGACATGCCGAAAAGCGTCGAAAGCTATTATCAGGAGACTGGCCGTGCCGGACGTGACGGCATGGAATCTGAAGCGCTGTTGATGTACAGCTCCGGAGACGTGAATCTTGTTCGCCGATTGATTGACAACGTTGAAAGCAAGGATCAGAAACGCATCGAACTGCACAAGCTGAACAGCATGATTGCTTTTTCCGAGGCGCTAACCTGCCGACGTCGGGTGTTGCTCGGTTATTTCGGTGAATCATTAAAAAAACCTTGCGGTAATTGCGATATTTGCCTTGATCCGTTCGAAACCTACGATGGCATTAAAGAAGCCAAGCTGGCGATTCAATGTATACGTGAACTGGAGGAAAATTACAGCAAAGGTTATGTCATTGATGTGTTGCGCGGCTCCACGGCAGTGCGCATTAGCGAACGTGAGCACGACAAACTGAAAAGCTACGGCGCAGGCGAAGATTTGCGTGCCGACGAATGGACGGCCATTCTTCGTCAGCTGGTGCATCAGGGCTATTGTACGCCGGATATCAGTCATCGCTCGGCCCTGCGCCTCAATCCGTCTGCCAACAAGTTGATGAAACGCAAAAAACTGATGCTGGCGCGCTTCCATAAAGGTGTACATCGCGGTTTAAATCGACCGGTAGTTAACCGCAACGACCCGCTATTTGCCAAATTAAGTAATTTGCGCCGCCAGATGGCGGACAAGGAAGGCGTCGCCCCGCATGTGCTGATGAATGATGCGACACTGGCCGAAATGAGTAAAAAACGTCCGAAATCACTGGATGATCTTTCTTCCATCAACGGCATGGGCCAGCGTAAGCTGGAAACCTACGGTGATTCCCTGTTGCAGCTTCTAATAACGGCCCCGGAAGACGATGGGCAAACATCAGATGCCGCTATTGCTGGCGATAAAAAACCCAAACTACGGGTTAGCGGGCCGCCATCAACCGATGCGCAGACGTTTAGCTGGAATTTATATAAAAGTGGCAAATCACTTGAGGATATCGCTACCCAGCAAGGCATCAGCGAAAGCTCAGTGATGAAACACTTTATTGCGCTGGTGAAATCCGGTCATGATGTTAATGTGGATGACATACTTGGTGAAACATTCGCCGCTGTAACAGAGGCGATTGATACTGCCGATGAGTATGCATCGCTAAGCGATATTCTGCGCAGTATTGATGTTCCAGTCAGTAACGAAGCATTCCGCCTGGTTCTGGCTCAACGCGAAGCAAAAGGTGTTTAAGGAAGCTCTGAAGAGCCACTTGCAAAAGCCGTGAGCGGCGATTTACTTCCCCACTCCGGCGCGATTTTGAGTTGGAATTTCGGCAAATGGAACCACCATTCACCTCATTCCAACTCAAAA
>QILF01000137.1 GCA_003233235.1 Zetaproteobacteria bacterium | reverse complement strand
AATAGCCGTGCTATTACGTGCACATTGCGCCTTGATTTGGCACATTCTTAATGCAAGCTGCTTTACCCAGAATTAATCAGCACCTCCTTAATGACCGGGATGACAATGTTTGAGCAGTGCATTTTCGGCGCGCCAGAACGAAAGGGGATCATCAACATCAATCCAGAAGCGCCCGTTGATATCGAATGTCATCGCTTTTTTCCTTACTGCCAGATGTTGAATACCTGCGGACAGGCTGGAATTCGCGATGTTGATGCAACTTTCTTCCAGCGCTGTAAATAACCCCGGGGTAGCGAAGAAAACGCCCGTGTCGTAAGCATTAAAGTCGGAAAGGCTTTTGCCAATAGCGTGAATCCTGCCGTGTATGGTTTTCACACGGGTCACATCATCTTGGTCAATCAGCGGATTATCCAGCGCATAATCAACCGCTAAAATAATACCGTCCTCAGGCATCACCGCATGCGTAAGATCATGGGCGATACCTGCATCAAAAACATGATCGGCCATCAGCAGCAGAAAGGCTTCATGCAGATACGGTTTAGCGGCCAGCACCGAAACACCATTTTCGCTGTTTTCCCAATCCGGATTGAATATCGTTGTGATGGGTAACTCGATACGCCCGGCTAAAGCAGTCAGAAATGCTTCGACTTGTTGATGCTGATGGCCGGTGATAACATAACATTCATCCATGCCTGCCTGATGCGCTTGATTGATCGCGCGTTCGATTAGGGCAACGCCGCAAAGAGGAACCAGCGGCTTGCTGTCGCCTTTTTTTTGCAGCCGTCGCCCTTTCCCGGCGGCAATAATCAGGCCTTTCACGGCGATGAACCGTTGATGAAGTCTTCCAGCATGGCATGCGCTTCATCATCGGTGAATTGTTTCGCCGGATGTTTGCAGAAATAGGCGGAAGGCGCTTCTAAAGCGCCACCGATGCCGCGATCCAGCGCCAGTTTTGCACAACGAATCGCATCAATGACAATACCGGCGGAATTCGGTGAATCCTCAACCGAAAGGCGCATTTCCAGATGCATCGGCACATCGCCGAATACACGCCCTTCCATACGCAAAAAACAGACTTTATTGTCTTTTTGCCAAGGCACGTAATCGCTGGGGCCGATATGGATGTTATCTGCATCCAAACGCGTTGCAGTGACCGATTGAACGGCCTCGGTTTTGGATATTTTTTTCGAGGCCAGACGGCTGCGACTGAGCATATTTAGAAAATCGGTATTGCCGCCGGTGTTGAGCTGATAGGTGCGGTCCAGTTTTACTCCGCGTTTGGCAAAAAGATCGGTCAGCATGCGGTGGGTGATGGTCGCGCCGAGCTGCGATTTGATGTCGTCACCGATAATCGGGATATTCTTTTCGGAAAAACGCGCCGCCCATTGCGGGTCGCTGGCGATGAATACGGGCATATTGTTGACCAGAGCCACGCCTGCTTTTAACGCGCACTCGGCATAAAAACGCACGGCTTTTTCGGAACCGACGGGAAGATAGTTAACCAGAATTTGTGCGCCGGATTTTTTCAGTACATCGACCACCTCATCGACATCCGGCTCCGGCAAATCGGCAGGCAGAAAACTCGCGGCATCGCTATAATCAAGCATGTGTTCAGCCACGCCATCCATGATATTTCCCATTATCACCTTAACACCCGAAGCAGGGAGATTGGGAAAAAACTCGGTGGTGCAGTTGGGTTTGGCGAAAACCGCATCGTGAACATCAAGCCCGACTTTTCTGCGGTCAATATCGTAGGCCGCGACCACTTTGATACCGCCGGGCAGATAACCGCCCAAGCTCCAATGCATTAATCCGATGGCCGCTTCGGCTTTTTTGTCCCGATAATAATGAATGCCCTGAATCAGGGCGCTGGCGCAGTTTCCTATTCCGACGATAGCAATATTGATATTTTGAGCCAAATTGTTCCCTCACTGGTGGATTACAAAGGCGCTGTTCACGATAACCCTGCCATCATTCGTCCGCCCGGAGCATGAATCTATTACATGGTTGTGTAAGGCATGAGCAAATAGCGCAGACAAGTGAAAGAGTGGATGCGAAGGAGCATGTGAATGCAAATGCTGATAGTGCTATCGAACACTGGCGAAAGAGGCTCTTGCGAAGAGAGCTTCGCGCTGCGATCTGTGGCGGGATTGCCGTTGATACGCAGAACAGCAATCATGGCACAACGCGCCGGATTTCAGCGCATTTGGGTTGCGGCAGCAGAACCATCTGAACAATCCGGAAAACGGTCTGAGGTACTGGCTGAAGCACTGGTTGGTAGCGACGCCTGTGTGCTGTCTGTTGCGGATTTGAAGATTATGGAGATGTCGGGGGCTGTTTTGGTTGTGGCCGCCGACTTTTTACCGACGGCACGTTTTTTGCAGAAAATCGCCCGGCAGAAAGAGACTTCCTTACAACATTATGCATCTGAACAGGCGCTGTTACTTCCTGCTACTTCATTTCATTCATATTTGCAGAAACTCCCGGATACGGCATGCAGCCGGGGACTTTTTGAAGGTGTTCGGGCCAACATACCAACAACGGATTGGGTGGAGCTTGAAATACAGGGAATGGCGATTCGTCAGGCCACCGATCTGCGGGTGGTAGAATCGGAATTACTCGCCGGGCTGGTCAAAGAAAGTGACGGGCCGCTGGCGCGGCTGATTAATCGCAGAATCTCATTGGCCGTGACCCGGCGTTTGATGCATACGCATATCACGCCGGATCAAATGACTTGGGTAAGTTTAGTTATCGGGCTGTTTGCGGCATTGTGTTTTGCTGTTCCTGCGCATGGGTTTCAGGTGCTTGGCGGCGTTCTTTTTCTGGCGCATTCGATTCTTGATGGTTGCGACGGGGAATTGGCGCGGCTCAAATTCATGGAAAGCAGGCGTGGCGGGGAATTTGATTTCTGGTCGGATAATATCGTGCATGCCGCCGTATTTACCGCGATGGGTGTGGCCTGGTATCTTGCAACCGCTTCGGCATGGGCATTGCCTTGTTCTTTGCTGGCGGTGGGCGGTGCGCTGATTTCCGCATCGCTGATTTATATGCACAGCATGCGCGGAAAAACCGCATCCGGGCCGTTATATACATCCGTATCCAAAGCAGAACAAAAATCACCGCTTACCCGTATCGCCGACATGTTATCACGCCGTGATTTTATCTATCTGGTTTTGTTGCTGGCGGTTTTTGATAAAACGCACTGGTTTCTCATCGTTACAGCAATCGGGTCACCACTTTATGCAGCGTTGTTGTCATTTGTGATTTGGCGCGATAAGCGACGGGAGCGGCATGCGCCGGAAGCCGATTGATTGTTCTAGCCTGCATTATTCATGAATCGCCGTGATGATTGCGCAGAGCATTTGTTCGCAACGGATTTTTGCGAAAAAGGGCGTAGCCATGTTTACG
>QILF01000132.1 GCA_003233235.1 Zetaproteobacteria bacterium | reverse complement strand
CCCACTTCGAGTGCGATTTTGAGTTGGAATGAGGTGAATGGTGGTTCCATTTGCCGAAATTCCAACTCAAAATCGCGCCGGAGTGGGGAAGAAAATCGCCGCTCACGACTTTTGCAAGTGGCTCTTCAGAGCTTCCTTAAGTTTCAGATTTGCTGATGCGGACACGGCGAATCCAGTTGCCGTTCAGTTCAACAATTTCCAAACGTACATTTTCGGTTTCGATGCACATTTTTGCTTCCGGTTGCGCGCCGATTTGTTGAACAATCAGGCCACCGAGTGTTGTTGCACCATCCTCCGGTAACTGAATATCCATTTCCTGATTGATATCATGCAGATTTCGGGTTCCCGCCGCGACAACGCTGCCATCCGGTTGTGACCACATTTCAGGTTCAGCCGGGGTATCGGATTCATCCTCAATTTCACCGACAATCTCTTCGAGAATGTCTTCCATTGTGATAATGCCGTCGATATCGCCATATTCATCGACGACAATCGCCATGTGCTGACGATAATTTTGAAAATCGAACAACTGTTGTAATGCATGTTTGTTGGCCGGCGCAAACGATACCTCCCGCCAAATCATCACATCGCGTAACGGTCCTTTGCGATGGCGGAATTTGACCAGATCACGCAGATGCACAATGCCGATAATATGGTCCTGCTTATTATCGAAAACCGGGTAGCGCGAATAGGGCCGTGCCATTGCTTCCTGTAGGCATTCGGCTGTACTGCGCGCTGCATTGAGGGCATACATATCCTTGCGCGGTGTCATCAGTGATTTGATAGGTACATTGTGCAGATGCAGGCTGTTCATCAGCATTTGTTCGCGTGCGGCATCCAATACTCCCGCTTCGGCTCCGACATCAATGATGGTGGCCAGATCCTGATGGGTCATGTCGTTGTCAGATTTTTCCGGCACATTGAGTGTTCGTTGCATGACATGAATGATGCCCATCAGCAGCCAGATAAGTGGTGAGAGGATGCGCACAATCCATTGCAAGGAACCTGCTACTTTACAGGCTACGGATTCGGCATGTGCGACGGCGATGGTTTTGGGCAGAATTTCAGCCAGTAAAACCACCACAATAGTCATGGCAATGGTAGCGTAAAGGATGCCTTTTTGACCAAAAGCCGAGACAAAAACTGCAGTTGCCAGACTGGACGCGGCAATGTTGACAAAATTATTGCCGAGCAGGATACCGGAGAGCATGCGTTCGGGGTGGTCGAGCAGCTTTTCGGCTTTGCGTGCGCCACGATTGCCTTGATCGCCAAGCAGACGAAGACGAAAGCGCCGCGCACGCGTTAGTGCTGTTTCGGAGCCGGAAAAGAAGGCCGATGCAAGCAACAGGAAAAATAGAATTCCGATTGCTGATGACCAGGATAAAGCAATGTCGTTCATGTCAGTTAAAATAACAGAAAATAACGATCAAGTCAGTGAGGATTGCACCAGACGCACTCCGAAATAGGATAGCAATAGTAGCAGGTAAGCGGCAATCACCATCCAACTGGCGCGTTTGCTTTGCCAGCCCGTACGACGGCGCATGGCGAGCAGTACAATCAGTGCCATCCACGAGATGGAACCTAAAATCACCTTGTGGGAGAGCAGATGGAATTGCCCGAAGACCTCCCATTGCCAAACCAAACCGGTGAGAATACCCAGCCCGAGTATCCATGTGGCCGAGCCGACCTGTGCATACATATGTGTTTCTACTTCAAACAATGATGGCATGGCTTGCACAATCGGGCCGATTCGTTTGCGCTTTAACGCCCGGTCAAGCAGTAGCAGCATGACCGCATGGATGGTCGCCAGCGATAGAATCGCATATGCCAGCAGCGAAATAAGCAGATGACTTGCTTCCAGCATTGAGGTGACCTCAACATGCAGGATGGGGTTGTCGGGGAGTAGCGGAATGGATAATAGGGGAATGGCCGTGGCGGGAAGTAAAATAAGTCCGAGCCCTTGAACGCCATGCCGAAGCAAGCCGATAAAATAAATATAGTGAACGATAAGTACGCAAACCGAAACCGCTGCAGCGAGCCGGAAATCCAGCCCCCAGTCGGCAATGGGTTCGAGGCGGAACAACGCATACAAATTGATGAGCATGGCCAGCGAAAGTAGTATAATCAATGTCTGCGAGCTGACTTGCGGCGGCTTCCAGATACCGCGCCAGAGCAGAAATGCGCAAGCGGCGGTAAGCAAGCCGGCGAGAGGGAACAGGTGAGTGAAATTCATCAGCAGGTATCTCGGGAGGAATCAATTCGCAACATGGGCGTGTTATATCGGATGAAGGCGGCGGCTGCAATGCATGGATGTGCGGTTGACTGTGAAAACGGAAGGTGAAGGTGGGGTTTGACCTGACCGGAAGAAGCGACACAATCCGCTTATGCAAGTGGGTGTATTATTCTTGGCCGCAGGTAGCGGGCAGCGTCTTGGTGGAGAAATCCCCAAGCAATATCAATGTGTTAACGGTATTTCCCTGATTGAAAGCGGTTTGCGTCATCTGGCTATCGAAAAGCGAATCAGCTGGTTGCAACCGGTGCTGGCCGCTGGTGATGAGCGATTTTCCACCTGTATTGATGGATTAAATTTGCCTTTTAGGGTTTTACCACCGGTGACAGGTGGCCCGGAACGCGCTGAATCCATGTGTCGCGGTCTGGCGGCACTTCCCGATGCTTGCAAATGGGTGGCGGTACAGGATGCGGCGCGCCCGTTGCCTTCACAGGCGCTGCTCGCGAGCGTGCTTGATGCTGCCGAAAAATATGGTGCTGCGGTTCCCGGTCTCCCCGTACATGACACGATTAAGCAGGTGGATGCAGACGGTTGCGTGGTGACGACGTTGAATCGCGCTTGCCTCAGGGCGGTGCAAACGCCGCAGGTGGCAAGACGCGACTGGTTGCTTGAAGCCGTGCATCGCTTTGCAGATAATCTGGCGTGCTTTACCGATGATGCGGCGCTGCTTGAAGCGGCTGGGTTTCCGGTTTTTATCAGCGAGGGAGAGATGAATAATCGCAAAATAACCACGCAGCAGGATATGGACTGGTTGCGCCGCCACAGCGAGGAGATGTTATGAATATTCGTATCGGTCAGGGTTTTGATGTGCATGCTTTCGCTGAAGGCAGAAAACTGATTCTCGGCGGTGTCGAGATTGCCTTTGAAAAAGGCCTGCTCGGCCATTCCGATGCCGATGTGCTGATCCATGCCGTGTGCGATGCACTGCTTGGCGCTGCGGCACTCGGCGATATCGGGCATTTGTTTCCCGATACTGATGAACGTTTTGCAGGTGCGGACAGTCTTGATTTGCTTGCCGAAGTGGCTCGGCAGGTGCGGGCAGCGGGTTTTTCGCCGGGTAATGTGGATGCGACGGTGATTGCCCAGCAACCGCGACTTGCCTCGCATATTCCAGAAATGCGCGAGA
>QILF01000068.1 GCA_003233235.1 Zetaproteobacteria bacterium | reverse complement strand
GTGAATGGTGGTTCCATTTGCCGAAATTACAACTCAAAATCGCGCCGCAGTGGGGACGAAAATCGCCGCTCACGACTTTTGCAAGTGGCTCACATGGAGGAAACATGCAGCAAAATATCCGTCCGCCAGCCGTAGCCGGGCTTTTTTACCCTGATTCTGCCGATGAACTCAAACAGCAGGTGGATGCCCTGCTTGGCGAAGCTGCTGCCAATTTGACTCCGGAACAGATAAAAACCAGCCCGAAAGCGATGATTGTGCCGCATGCAGGCTATATTTATTCCGGTTTCACGGCGGCATCCGCGTATATCAGGCTCAATGCCGAACGTATCCGTCACGTCGTGCTGCTCGGACCGGTGCATCGCGTGCCTGTTCGCGGTCTGGCTCTGCCCGATACCACGGCTTTTGCCACACCGCTGGGAATCATTCCACTCAATACCGCTGGCATGCAGGCCATTGAACATTTCCCGCAAGTCATGACATCCGCAGCCGCGCATCAGCAGGAACATTCGCTGGAGGTGCAGCTACCCTTTTTACAACGCGTTCTGAATAATTTTACACTGATTCCGCTGGCCGTTGGTGATGCCACAGCCAACGAAGTGGCCGAAGTCCTGAATGTCCTTTGGGGAGATGAAAGCACCCTGATTCTAATCAGCTCCGATCTGTCGCATTTTCACTCCTATGCCGAAGCTCAAGACATGGATGCCGCAACTGCCGAAAGCGTGTTGGCCCTGCAATCATCTATCAATCACCAACAAGCTTGCGGCGCAACACCGGTTAACGGCCTGCTCAGCGTTGCCAAAAAGCGACATATGCACGCTTCCCTGCTTGATGTACGCAATTCCGGCGATACAGCAGGCGATCAAAACCGCGTCGTCGGCTATGCTTCTTTTGCCTTTCATGAAAATGAAAATTATAAGGGGAATATCCTGTTAAAACTGGCGCGAGCCGCGATTTCCGAACGTTTAGGCCTAGATTCCGACATAAACTCGCCCGGCGATACATGGCTGAACGAACCGCGCGCCAGCTTTGTCACTTTACACAAAAGCGGAGCCTTACGCGGCTGCATCGGCAGCCTTGCCGCACATCGGCCACTTGCTGAAGATGTAAGCGCCAATGCCGTGGCTGCCGCTTTCCAAGACCCGCGTTTTGCGCCGCTTTCTGTGCATGAATTCGATACGATTGATATTGAAGTCTCCGTGCTTTCGCTTCCTGAATCACTTGCCCCTGCCGACGAGAACGATTTGAAAGACATGCTACGACCGACAATCGATGGTGTGATTCTAAGCTACGGCTGCCAACGCGCTACCTTTTTGCCGCAAGTCTGGGCGCAATTACCCGAAGTCGGTGATTTTCTGGCTCAACTCAAGATAAAAGCCGGTTTACCCGCCGATTTCTGGCATCCCGACATCAAAATATCGCGCTACACGGTCGAGGCATTCAGCGAAAAGCCGGAGGAGGCATCATGATACCCGGCCCGCAAAAAGCAGACCCGCACTTTCCGGCCCGCTACTGGCATCTCCTTGCCGACGGACGCATCCAATGCGATGTCTGTCCACGCGATTGCAAGCTGCACGACGGCCAGCGCGGCCTGTGTTTTGTGCGCAAGCGCGAGGGGAATCAAATGGTGCTGACCACCTACGGACGCTCCTCCGGTTTTTGTATTGATCCGATTGAAAAGAAACCACTGAATCACTTCTATCCCGGCTCCAGTGTGTTGTCGTTTGGCACAGCAGGCTGCAATCTGGCCTGCAAATTCTGCCAAAACTGGGATATTTCCAAATCCCGCCAGTGGGATCGTCTGTGCGATCAGGCCGCGCCGGATGAACTGGCCGCCGCAGCCCTTCGCCACGGCTGCAAATCCATCGCCTTCACCTACAACGATCCGGTAATTTTTCTCGAATACGCCGTCGATGCAGCCCAAGCCTGCCGTGCTGTCGGCATTAAAACCGTGGCCGTGACTGCCGGATATATCCATGCCGCAGCGCGCAGCGAGTTTTTCGCGTTTATGGATGCCGTCAATGTCGATTTGAAGGGTTTTTCCGAACAGTTTTATCACAAATTGTGCGCCGGACAGCTAAATCCGGTGTTGGAAACACTGGAATATCTGGTCAAAGAAACAAATGTGTGGACGGAAATCACCACCCTGCTCATCCCCGGGCAGAATGATTCAGACAGCGAACTGACCGCCATGTGCAATTGGATCGGCGAACATCTCGGCCCCGATGTACCACTGCATTTCACCGCTTTCCACCCCGACTACAAAATGCGTGATTTACCACCTACCCCAGCGGCAACACTGAGCCGCGCCAGACAAATCGCATTAAAATCCGGCCTGCACTACGCCTACACCGGCAACGTGCACGATTCAGCAGGCGGAACCACCCCCTGCCCCGGTTGCCATACCCCTTTAATTGTCCGCGACTGGTACAATATCCACAATTACCACCTCACCGACGACGGCCACTGCCCCGATTGCGGCACGGCGATCTCCGGACATTTCGAGCATTTCACTTCTGCTTACGGTAATCATCGCATGCCTGTTGTTATTCATGGATAGACTTTTCCGTTGAGAAAACCGCCAGCAATACCGGCTCTTGATTTGTATATAAAATTTTATATATTAGAGGCAATATGAAGGATTTGTACTTTGCCGGAAAGTCACTGGATGAACTCCGCGACTTTCCGATAGATGCAAAGCGCAAAGCCGGGTTCCAGTTGGACAGGGTGCAACATGGCCTTGAACCCGAAGACTGGAAACCCATGCAGACGATTGCAGCGGGTGTGCGTGAAGTTCGTATTCGCGCCAACGATGGTGCATATCGCGTGATTTATACAGCGAAGGTTGGTAGGGCTATTTATGTGCTGCACGCCTTCCGGAAGAAAACGCAAAAAACGGCGCAACGTCATATTGAACTTGCCCGGCAACGCTTAAAAGAAATTGGAGGTTAACCATGACAGCAGTAAAATCATGCGGCAACGTGTTTGCAGACCTTGGCTTTGACGCACAGGAGGCGGCCAACCTGAAGCTGCGCTCCCAATTGATGATTGAAGTAGAAAAAGACTTGGCGGAAAAGAAACTAACCCAGCAAGCGGCAGCGGAAGTGCTCGGGATTTCACAACCCCGTGTCAGCGACCTAAAGCGTGGCAAAGTGGATAAATTCACCATTGATGTCTTGGTCAATTTCCTGACCAAACTGGGGCATGATGTGACTGTACGGGTTGTATGATAAAAATGCTTTCTCAACAGCGTAACTTTGGTGATCTATAAAATTCTCAATATACTTTGCATGAAATATAGTGAACTGATGGCTAACATGTTGTTTGATGGAAATATTTAGAGCTTCCTCAAAAAGCTCATTTCAAATTCACCATCCATCAACAGTAGCTGGCATGTGAATCGGATTAAAACGCAGCAGAGCAGT
>QILF01000004.1 GCA_003233235.1 Zetaproteobacteria bacterium | reverse complement strand
TCGACCTTTGCCCCGGCGCGTTTCCAGTCCGCCAGTGCGATTTCATCCCGGAATACGACGCCGACATTTTCGAGGATATCCATCGAAGCCGTATCGATCCGTTCGACCTGCGCGCCGTTCATGACCTCGCAAACAGGAATGTTGCGCGCAAGGCCCGGGAGCATATCAAAATTCGGGGTGGTACGCAGGACCCTGCGTGCGGCGCGGCCGCCAGAGCGGGACCGTATTTTGGTGGCTGATTCTATCATCTGTAGGCCTCCTTCAGTCGATGAAATCATGACAGGACGCGGTCAGGTCAACCTGCACATTTCCGAAGGGTTTTTGCAATTTACGACACGATCCTGTCAGAAGAAGCTACTTTGAAGCGATCAGCGGATCCCTTTTCGCATGGGAACCTGGGAAAGTCATAAGACAAGATCACCGCAGCATCACCACCAACACCTGTGCCATCCCCTGTGACGGTCTGGAAATCAACCGTCACGCCAGCGCCATCCTTAACGAAATGCAACACATCAATCCCTTCACCGCCATCGATAATGTCAGCCCCAGCGCCGCCGTCTATCCAGTCATTGTCTGAGCCGGCGTTCAATAAATCGACACCTCCCCCTCCATAAAGCCAATCGTTTTCATACCCAGTCAAAATTGTATTATCGCTATCCAAACCTATTACCAAATCGTTGGTGGGCACGGATTGCAGCGACAAATCCAAGAAGGCAAGATCCTCCACCTCATCGCCGTTAGCGAATTGTATCCTTCCGTCCAGCACATCATTACCGGCTGTTCCCAGCCACGTTTGATTGCCGTGAACGTTGGCGTCGGTATCAAATGCACTAATATCATAGCCTTCAATCTGAGCACTTCTGAGAATAGACGAAATAAAGGAATTTGAATTTGCTGCTGGGCTAAATACTTCTCCCAAAAAACTAGCCGCCTTGTAGGTATATTCGTCACTTATGTTATTTGCAGTTGCTACCAGAAAATTCCAAAGGTCGTTTCCCGATGTGCCCGCGATGGTCACATCATTTAGAGTGCTCACAGTTTCGCGCTGGCGGAGAGATTCCACACTTTCCGTGTACCCCCTCAGCGACCATGTCCGAGACGGTTATGTCAGGAAAGGGCCTATTAAGAATAGTTGCGACCGTTGCGACTTCCTCAAAAGGGAAATCCGTAATTTTCCATCTGTCGGCTTCGGCGTCCTTGAGCAAAATATTGGTAAAGCCTGCGCTAGTCAGTAGGCTACCGTCGGCAACAGTTGGAAATCTTCCTATATACCGCCAAGCATCATAATTGAGTTCCTGTCCGTCGGGAATGTAAACCAAATACTGGTGCTCGGCAATAAAACCGACAACTAGGACGTCGAGATCACGTGATTCAACATATATTGGCATTTTTAAATCCTATTTTGAAGTATAAGCGCCGATATTGGAAATTCGCCCGTCGACGAAAGAAATCCCGGCTCTCGGTCGGCATCTGAAATCAAACATTCCGAAAAGCGTTGGTCGCTTTAGGCAATAGTGTGCCGAAGCATCGGAATAATATTCAGCACCAGGTACCCCGAAGGGCCCAACCAAGCGCTGCTCTTCGTACCTTAGAAGCTCCCACCCGGCGTCCTCGAAAAACACGGTCAGCTTATCAACACTGCATTCAAGCCCCAGCAACGCCCGTCCGCTTTTCAGAGGAGAGAGTTCACCGAAATCCCGACCTTCGTTTCGCGTGAGCATATCCACAAAGGGCGGCGCAGCAAGAACCGCAGCGCAATCAGCATCGGGATCAGCGTTTTCATCCTGCGCAAACGCGGCGTTTGACAAAATCAAGAGCAGGGTAAGAAAAAGGTTTTTCATGTTGGCCTTTTGTTGATGCCGCAGGTTTTAAGCGGTGTAAAAATCAATGTCTTAATAAATTGCTGCAAATATTAACTCTTTCTTCACAAATGGATTTACTTCAGGCTGTGCATTGATACAAGCGTTAGCTTTACTGCTGATACCCCTCCGCCCTCCGCCCTTCGCTCGATAACGTAAGGCGTCAAAGTGGCAGAATTTTGCTCCGTGACGATCTGGATCTGTCGCAGGATTGTACCACTCCTTTAACCGCACGTTGTGCCCTAAAGGAAAAACGAAATGGCATTACGACATACTTCAGAACTCAGACAGGAAATTGCGCGCGTTACACTGACGAGCGGACTTACCCGCAAGTAAGTGGCTGGCGCCCACAATTTTTAGCCATTCCTGACGGAATGCAAAAAATGTCAGCGGTGGCCTCGCTCCGCTCGGTTTTGGGTCTTTGCGCAGGGTGAAGTTGCTTCAACTAGCTGTGGCACAGGAAATCCACCGAAAATGCACGGCGTTAGGCAGCAAAAACCCCTTGGCTTTTTCAGGAAAGGTCGCTTAAATGCGTTCCGAGAGCGGCACTAAAGCGGGATAGGTCCACACAGAATCTACCAAAGCATATTTTCAGCACCAAGGTAAAGTCAATGGCAACGCTTCCCCCTTTAATCAGCATTATCACCCCGAGCTATAATTGCGCTGTTGTGATCACAAAAACACTGCTAAGCGTGCAATCCCAGACGTTCACGGATTGGGAGCATATCATCATAGATGACGCTTCCACCGACAATAGCCAAGCCATCCTTGATGCCCATTGCCAGCTTGAACCACGTGCGCGCTGGATTGGGCTTTCGCAAAACCAGGGGGCGGCTGTGGCACGCAATGCCGGAATAGATGCAGCGCGCGGGCGTTATATCGCGTTTTTGGATTCAGACGATCTTTGGTATCCCGAAAAACTGCGCGCCCAGTTGGAATTTATGACCGAAGGGAACATCGCATTTTCGTTTTGCAGCTATAACAAAATCAACGAACAGGGGGAAATCATCGGAACAGTAATCGCACCAAAGCAACAGCGTTACAGTGATCTTTTGAAAAATAATACAATCGGCTGCCTTACCGTGATGTATGACACCAAAAAGCTTGGCAAAACCCCCATGCCGCTTATCCGTAAAAGGCAGGATTTGGGGTTATCCTTGCGTCTGTTAAAAAAGACCGAATACGCATATGGCATGCGCGATAAACTGGCCCAGTATCGCATTCGCAGCAATTCAATTTCGTCCAACAAAGCCAGCGCTGCTAAATTCACATGGAAGCTATATCGCGAGGTTGAAAAGTTACCTTTGCCTAAAGCACTCTATTATTTCATACATTATGCTGTGAACGGCATAATCAAAACATATCTGAAATAAAAGGCTGGGTTATGGGTGAAAAAATCATTTTGATAGGAAGTTCAGGCCGTGTCGGCAGCATGGTTGGTGCCGCGTGGCGAAGCTCGAATCATCCATGGCGCAATGCACCCTTTCAGGTTCGCGGCGACACGGCGTCAAACTCACCCAGTCATGTTGTCTGGGACGTGAATAACGGGGTGGGCCCCCTTTTGCACTGGATTGAAAGCTATGGCAAGCCATCTGCCTTTGTTGTTCTGGCAGGAACCACACCGGCGACCGGTTCGGATATGGACGCAAATATCCATATTGCAACGCAATATCTGGAGGCTGCTTTGGCCGCGTCTGTCCCGCGAGTATTGCTTGCCTCTTCTTCGGCAGTTTATGGCCCGGGCGATGGCGCGCGCCTTTCCGAGGCGGCTTTATGTGCCCCAGTGAACGCTTACGGCGTATCAAAGCTAAAAATGGAGCAGGCAGCCGAGCCCGTTTGTTGTATGCGGATCGGCAACGTGGCGGGCGCTGATGCAATGCTGATAAATGCAGCATCGGCAACGCGGGAAAACCCAATTGTGATAGATCGGTTTTTTGATGGAAAGGGGCCGCTCAGGTCTTATATCGGCCCGGGTGCGCTTGGCGATTGCATCGGGCAACTGGCCACATATACTGGTTCCCTGCCGTTTTTACTGAATGTGGCAGCACCGGTTCCGGTCTATATGGAGCGATTGGCCGAAGTAGCCTCGCTGCCGTGGATATACCGCGCTGCACCGCCTGTTGCCGTGCAAAACATCTCGCTGGATTGTCAGGCCTTGTGTGATCTGGTTGATTTTCCTAAGCATGGGGAAAAGCCTGAAGCGATATCGCAGGATTGGCAGGAGCATCGAAACCAATGACCTTTTCAAAACGGATATTTGACTTAACGGTTGCAATTATCCTGTCAATAATTTTGCTGCCGGTAGTCGCGATCACATCACTCATGATCCTCATTTTAGATGGACGGCCAGTGTTTTTTATCTCGGAACGGATGCGCAGCCCGCAAAAGGGGTTTCAGCTAATAAAATTTCGCACTATGAAGCCGTCAAATGAAAACAGCGGCGTATCGGGCGGGGATAAAACCGCGCGCATTACCCGCACGGGTCGTTTCCTTAGACGCTCCAGATTGGATGAACTTCCCCAGCTTTTTAACGTGTTTCGTGGTGATATCAGTTTTGTCGGACCGCGCCCGCCTCTACGCCAATATGTGGAGCGTTTTCCTGAGCTTTACGCACAGGTGCTTTTGTCCCGCCCGGGGATCAGCGGGCTGGCCTCGGTCTTGTTTCATGAACACGAGGAGCGGCTTCTTATGCGCTCAACCAAGCCAGAAGAAACCGACGCGATCTATGCGCGCATCTGCATCCCGCGCAAAGCCCAACTGGACCTGATTTATCAGGCAAACCAAAGCCTTTGTTACGACATAAAAATCATGCTAATGACGGTTTTCAAATCGCTTCGTTAGGGTGGTGGTGGCGGGACTAATGTTGTGTTTGCGCCCACAACCCTCGTCTGCCGGATGGCACACGGGGCCATGGGTGTAGGTGGTGGCCTGTCCTGCAAAAACCACTTGGGTGCCCATGTCATAGGCAAACAGCAATCGGCTGGAATAATCGTAAGTGTAATCAAAGCTTTGAATGTGGAAAGATTTTGATACTTTTAGAACTGTTGCTGGGCCTAATCTGTCCAATAGGTTAACCATGGTAATACCCCCATATTTAGGGGTACTCATAAGTAGAGCGATTTAAATGGTCATTGTGGCCAGCTTTTGTTTGGGCGTTATTCCGCCTATG
>QILF01000145.1 GCA_003233235.1 Zetaproteobacteria bacterium | reverse complement strand
ATCAGACGACAGTTTTTTCACCACATTGATCTGCGCGCGCAGCATGTCGAGTAGAATTCCTCCCGCATCCACAGGCTTCCGGTAGGTATAGGTTTCCGGTAGCAACAACCCTTCGCCATCCCTGCTCCCGAGAATACGCCGATAAGCTTTTTTCCATATTTCTTCGGGTGTCCCTGTTCGTTCTGCCAGCAAAATCAACACCTCATCGCTACGCAGACCCTCAGGTACGGTCACCCGATGCAGCAACACATCGCCACTACGTAACCTTTCGAGCACAACGGATAAAGAAGCGGCATCGACAAAGCGGTATTCACCACTCTGTAGATCCAGTGCCTCGCCACGCAAGCGCGCCAGCAGCCGAAACATCAACGCCGAGCGAATAATGCCATTCTGTTGCAAACGCAACGCAATCGTCTGCGTCGAAACACCGGATGCAATCATCATTACTTTTTGTGCCGCCGGTTGCAGCGGCAACCAGACTTGCGCTGCGAAAAAACCGCCCGACAGCAGCAAAAACAGCCCGACAAACGAGAAAATCAGATATTTTAAACGCATAAGCCATCCGGGACGCCGGTTTGCCCTTGCAGTGGCTCAACCAAACCGCTAAAAAGTTCCGCTGATGTTGTAAGGGAGCGTCCGTCTATCGAAGCAACGGCTCGCACAAAACAGCCACTGTTACAAACAGCCATCGCATCGCACACTGCCAGCCAATCCAACGGACATCTCGCCAATTCAATGCAAGCGGATTCCAACAATGCCTCGCGCACAATACCGGGCAACACCGCATCCGCATTCGGCGTAAACCAGCGCCCGTTCACATGAATCAGAATATTTGCCGTTTCCGTCGCCATAATTTCGTCATTGTAAATAAACAACCCCTGCTCGTCTTGAGCCAGTAAGCCATCCTGCCGTGCCTGATGCAATACACGAATCGTCGCCGCGTAATCCGCCGTAAATTTAGCATTACGGGCCAGACATCCGGGCGACCATCGCAAGCTGCGCAATGCAATCGCCTGCGCCGACTGACGATACGGCCAGGCCTGCACGTGCGTATGCGGCTTACGCTTGTTTTCTGGCAACAATCCGCGCTCTGATAATCCGCCACTGATTGTTAAACGCACCAGCGCATCATCACCAACATCCGCCGCCGCATGCAGGCAAAGTGGCAAAAGCTCCTCCGGGCAGCGTAAATCAAACTGCGCCAAACCTCTGCGCAACCGCGCCACATGCGCAGGCCAGCGGAACACCTCGCCACGCACAATACGCACCGTTTCAAAACAGGCCTCGGCATACAACAAACCGCGATCCAGACTCACTTTTTCGGGAATAACCGCCTCCGTTCCAACGCATTTTAACTTTCATGCCAACCAGTCGCATGCTATAAGCTCGCATGCCTTATTCATACCTTGATGCCATCGACCACGCGCGCGTTTACGAAATCGCTCGCGAAACGCCGCTGGAACCTGCACCGCAATTATCGAAAAAACTGGGCAATCAGGTACTGTTTAAACGCGAGGACATGCAACCCGTATTCTCATTCAAATTACGCGGCGCTTACAACAAAATCGCCCAAATGAGCGATGCTGAATGTGCCAAAGGAGTGATTTGCGCTTCAGCCGGGAATCATGCACAAGGTGTGGCGATGAGTGCCACAAAACGCGGTTGTCGGGCCATTATCGTTATGCCGCGCACCACACCGGAGATTAAAGTCCATGCCGTTCGCGGCATGGGTGGCGAGGTGGTGCTGGCCGGTGATTCTTATTCCGATGCATCCCTGCATGCGCAGCAATTATGCGATGAAAACGGTATGCATTTTGTGCACCCCTACGACGATCCGCTGGTGATTGCCGGTCAGGGTACAATTGCCGAAGAAATGCTGCGCCAAACGCCGCAGGATATGGATGCGGTATTCGTACCCATTGGCGGTGGCGGACTGATTTCCGGAATGGCGGTTTATCTGAAACATCATTCCCCGGACACGCGCATTATCGGTGTCGAACCGGTGGATTCCGCAGCCATGCATGATTCCATCGCTGCTGGCGAACGGATTATCTTAGATCAGGTCGGTATTTTTGCCGATGGCGTTGCCGTCAAGCAGGTCGGCAAACACACCTTTGATCTGGTGCAGCAGTATGTTGATGAAATTATCCTCGTCGATACCGATGAAATCTGCGCCGCCATCAAGGATATCTTCGACGATAACCGTTCGATTGTCGAACCGGCAGGCGCGCTCGCTGTCGCAGGCATGAAAAAATACGTGCAGCGCGAAGCTATGCAGGGAAAAATTCTGGCCTGCATTAACAGTGGCGCGAACATGAATTTCGACCGCATGCGACATGTTGCCGAGCGCACCGAAATGGGTGAAAAACGCGAAGGGCTGTTTGCCGTCACCATTCCCGAACAACCGGGGGCTTTTCTTACTTTTTGCCGCATGATGGGAGATCGCAGCATTACCGAATTCAATTATCGCCTGTCCAATCGTGGCGAGGCGCATGTGTTTGTGGGTATGGCGATCCACAATATCGAAGAGATACAATTGTTACAGAAAATATTGCAGGATAATGGCTACGCGGTCATGAACCTGATGGATAACGAACTGGCCAAACTGCATATCCGCCACATGGTCGGCGGGCGCAGTAAATGGGTTCAAGATGAAGTGCTGCTGCGCTTTGAATTTCCGGAACGCCCCGGTGCACTGCTCGATTTTCTCAGCCAATCTGCCGGGCGCTGGAATATTTCCCTATTCCACTATCGCAACCACGGTGCTGCTTTTGGCCGTGTGCTGGTCGGTCTGGAAGTGCCTGATAACGAACGCGATGCTTTGGCGGATTTCCTCGATGAACTCGGTTTTTCTTATGTGGATGAAACTGACAACCCCGCCTACCACAAGTTTTTGTAGTTTTCCGTCAACCACTACCCGACGCGGTTATCCGATGCAATCACCCGACGTGATTATCCGACGTAATCACCCGATAAACTGTCCATCAGCAGGTAAAAAGCATGCACCACCGTCCGGTTGCGCACCTCGGCGCGGGAACCGGGGAAATGATGGCAAACACTGTGCAGGCTTCCATCCGGCAGAGCAACGCCTATCCATACCGTGCCGACAGGTTTCTCCCCGCTACCGCCATCCGGTCCGGCAACGCCACTAACCGCAATGCAGGCATGCTGCTTATCGCTTCCGGCTTTAGCCATCGCTTCCACCACTTCGCGACTTACCGCGCCATGTTTATCAATCAAACGTTCGGAAACCTTGAGCAGCCGATGTTTTGCAGCATTGCTGTAAATCACCCAACCGCCATCAAAGACCTCCGAACAACCGGGCAGTCGGCTTAATCTTTCCGCCAATCCGCCTGCGGTACACGACTCGGCGACGCGCACCTTCATGCCGTGCGCCTTGAGCGTCTGCATCAGCACTTCTTCAGGTAGATAACCGCCATCATTCAGCAACAATTCATCTATCAGCGGAGCCGACAGGGAACACGACACACCCACTTCCAGCGTCTCATTCCCTACATTATTCCCTGCATCATCAAGTTGCACATACAGCGGCAGGCGCGGCTGTCCATCGTTGAGCAAACGCAGCCAAGATGAGCGATTGTATGCAATTTCACCGAGGGGCAGCAGAAGCACCCGTGATGAACCCGGATTATTTGTAAAAAACCATGCTTTGCGCTGTGGATTATCAAGCATAAACGGCGTTATGCCGAGCAAACCGCAAGCGCCGTTATCATCAGCCTGCATACGTTTTCCGAAATGCAGCGCCACGCGCATCAATTCCGCTTCTGTGGCAAAAAACACATACCAGCCCGCCGCCC
>QILF01000141.1 GCA_003233235.1 Zetaproteobacteria bacterium | reverse complement strand
TTGTTTTTTAGTCACGAGAGCCACTTGCAAAAGTCTGGGTGGATGAGTTGCAATCCCACTTCGAGTGCGATTTTGAGTTGGAATGAGGTGAGTGGTGGTTCCATTTGCCGAAATTACAACTCAAAATCGCGCCGCAGTGGGGAAGAAAATCGCCGCTCACGACTTTTGCAAGTGGCTCAAAAGCAAGTTTATACACCAAGGGCGTTCTATGTCGGATAATCCAATTCCCAATCCCGATATTTCAGGGCACGACGCGACGCGTCGTCGCCTGCTGCAAGGCATGAGTACTTCGCTAGCCATGCTGGCCATGCCAAGTGTGGTTAGCGCCATGGGCAAAACACCGGCAGCCGACATCACGCCATTTGTTTCCAAACACGAACTGGCAGAAAAAATCGCCGCTAAATTCAAACTTTCACCACAAAGTGTGCAAGCAGCGCTGGCGCATGCCGAATTCAAACCCAGCATCATCCAGCGCATGCAAACACCGTATGAATCCCGCCCGTATGCCCAATATAGGCCACTTTTTGTTAATGATCGACTGGCCGGAATGGGCCGGGAATACATGCTGAAACACCATAAAATTTTTGCGCAAACCGAAAAAAAATACGGCGTTGAAAAGGAAATTATCGCCGCCATTCTCGGCATGGAAACCCATTACGGGCGCAGTCGCGGCAAGGATTCGGTGCTCAGTGCCTTGTACACGCTGGCTTCCGGTTATCCGCGCCGCGCCGATTTCTTTCGCGGTGAACTCGGCCATTTCCTGCTGCTCTGCAAAGAAGAAGGGCTCAGCCCTGAAAAGCCGCTCGGCTCGTATGCCGGCGCGTTCGGGGTAACGCAATTTATCCCCTCTTCCTACCGTCATTTTGCTGTCGATGCCAACGGCGACGGTAAACGCGATGTTTGGGATTCGCCGCAGGACATTATTGCCAGCGTTGCCAATTATTTTCAGCGTCATAAATGGCAGAAGGGACGACCACTTGCATATTGGTTACCGGAATCTCCCGCCTTGCAAGCACAAGCGGAAAAAGGCTTCAAGGATTGGAAGAAACTACGCGACCTGCGTGCTCAACTGCCTTCGCTTCCAAGCGACTGGCTGGATACCGACAAAGTAACGATTATTGAAATGGAGCCGGCAGGTGGAAAACGACTGGCGCTGGTGCATTACAATTTTTATGTCATCACCCGTTGGAACCGATCCTACAATTACGCCATGGCCATTACCGAACTGGCTAAATTATTGGGGTGCAAGGCATGCGACACACACGCATAAAATTAGCATCATTATTGATTTGCTCGGCTTTTGCATTCGCCGCCTGCGGAGGAAACTCTGTCGGGCGTTATTACCATCAGCAATCCGCTGCATACAAACACGCCAAGCTGCCTAAGGGTCATGGTGGACATAGAAAAACAGGTAAACCCTACCGCGTTGCCGGGAAAATGTATTATCCGCTGCAATCATCTGCCGGTTATGATAAAACAGGTGTCGCCTCCTGGTATGGGCGCGACTTTCACGGCAAATTGACAGCCAACGGCGAACGTTATGACATGCACGCTCTCTCCGCCGCGCATAAAACCCTGCCGCTGCCGACGTTGGTGCGCGTCACCAATCTGCAAAATAACCGCTCTGTCGTGGTCCGCGTCAATGATCGCGGCCCGTTCGTCAAAAGTCGCTTGATCGACCTTTCCTATGCCGCAGCAACGGCTCTCGGATATGCTAAACAGGGTACGACGCGCGTTCGTGTTCAGGTTCTTGATGGCAGCACGTCCATTGCCAGAAGCCACCACGTCAAACCCTCTCTCGTGCGGGCAAAAGCACCGCTTGCCACCGTCAAATCCGTAAAAACCACCACACAAATCACCTCCCCCCCTATTCCCGGCATGTATGTACAATTGGGTGCATTCAGCAGCAGTGCCAATGCAACACGCTTGGAAACGACACTCGCCAGCAAATATCCGTCAATTTCAGTGCAACCGTTCATGCGCAATATGCAGCGCCTCTACCGCGTCCGGATCGGTCCGTATTCAGACATGCGTAATATTGAACGTACTATCATGGCGCTACAGCAACAAGGACAGGGCAATGCCATTGTTGTCATTGAATAGTTTGCTTTCACCTCAAGACTAGCATGCCACGCCGTCGCATTACCGCTTTCGGTTCCTCGCGTTTGGATGAGGATGATCCGCGTTTTGCTGATGTCGAAGAACTCGGAAAACAGCTTGGCCAACAGGGTTGGGATGCGTTAATCGGCGGACATCAGGGCATGATGGCAGCAATTTGTCAGGGCATCCGGGCTGGCGGTGGCCACGTCTGCGGTATCACACTGGAACGCTTCCCGACCCCTCCGGACAACCATCTAAGTGAAGAAATTCGCACCCGTGATTTTTTTTCACGCATGCAAATACTGATTGAAGAAAGCGATGCTTATCTGGTGCTTCCCGGTGGTCTCGGCACACTCGCCGAATTGGCCATGAGCTGGGACTTACAAGCCATAGGTGTGCTGGAATCGCGTCCTATCATTCTTTACGGTGATACATGGACACCATTGCTCAAGCCACTGAAAGAAAGCCTGATTTGGTCGGTGGACGAAGCATTCACCCTCCTCCAGCACTGCCGCACCAGCGATGAAGTACTGCGCGCACTTGCATGAGCAAAACCATCGGCTTTCACGACATCCGCATCATACTTTGCCCCGCCGATAAAAATGAACGACTGGATGTCGCCATCAGTAAACACACACCGTTATCCAGACGGCGTATCCGTATCGCCATCGACGACGGTGGTGTTTATGTCAATAAACGGCGCTGCCGCAAGGCTGGCGGCAAGGTCAGAGGTAACGAACGCATCCGGCTGGTGGTGCTGGAAAACGAAACGCTGGTTCCATTTGCTGCACAGCAGATTTTGTGGCAGGAAAACAATCTTCTGCTTATCAACAAATTCACCGGCCAATATGCGCAGGAAGCACTGCATCGCAGTCGCGGCACGCTACCTGCGGAGATTGCCGCGCACCTTGGTCTGCAAGGTGAAGCGGCACGGCTGTTACGTCCGGTGCATCGTCTGGACCGTGCGACCTCCGGTCTGATGCTGTTTTCAACGTCACCGGAACAACTCAATCATTTGCAAGCACAATGGCGCAACAGTGTAGAAAAAACATATCTGGCGGTGGTTGAACCTGCACCTGAGTGGGAAACGCGTCGCATCACCGACAGTATCGGCAAGCAACGCAACCGTCTCGGCTGCTATCGGGTTGACGAACAAGGCCGCGCCTGCGACACCTCTGCCGAAGTCATTGAGCGTCGCGGCAAACGCGTGCTGTTAAAATTAACGCCACATACCGGTCGTACACATCAATTACGTGTCCATTTGGCTGCTGAAGGATGTCCGATTCTCGGCGATTCGCGCTATGCGGGCAAGCCGCATGCAAGAATGATGTTGCATGCCTACCGCCTTTGCGTGCAGCCTCCGGCACTTACTGAAATTCATCGTTGGGAGATTGCTCCCGACACGATCCGCAAGGAGGATTGGCAATGGTAGTTCGTATGCTGACCGCAGCACTGATGTGTGTACTGTTAATCAACACACAGGCACAGGCAAGTGCATGGCCGAAAAGCCCGAATGTAAAAGCTAAATCATGGGTTCTTCTGGATGCCCGCTCAGGACAGGTGCTGGTCAGCCGCAACGCCCACGAAAAATTACCCCCGGCCAGTTTGACCAAGATGATGACCCTGTATCTCGCTTTTGAAGATATCAAACGCGGTCGCCTGAAATTGGATGAGAAAGTTAACGTCAGCAAGAAAGCATGGAAAATCGGCGGTAGCACCATGTTTCTCGAACCGCGCCTGCATCCGAGCGTGGAAGAGCTGTTGCACGGCAGCGCCACCCTCTCCGGTAATGATGCCTGCATCGCGC
>QILF01000062.1 GCA_003233235.1 Zetaproteobacteria bacterium | reverse complement strand
ACGGGTGAGAAATTTTAGTCCGGGTACTTGCGAAACTGTCCGGTCACAATGCCGAAAATGCTTAATTCCCGCTCCGGTCGTAGCAGTGAATAATGTGCATTGGCCGGTCGCAAAAAATATCCGTTGCCGTCGCGTTCAAGGTATTTAATCGTGAACTCACCATCCATAATAGCAACGACAATCTGCCCGACATCAGCGCGCTCGCATTTGCGTACAATCACATAATCACCCGGCTGAATGCCCGCATCAAGCATCGAATCACCTTGCACCTCAACCAGCACTGTATCCGACGGACGTTCGACCAGATAATCGTCGATACTCAGCGCATCTTCGAGCAATTCGGCTGCCGGACTCGGAAAACCGGCCACCGCCCGACCGACCCGCGCCCGACCGAAAAAAGCACGCGTCGGAGCCAGCCGTCCGCCGGGAGCAACCGTCAAAAAACCCTCGCGTTTGAGCCGGAATATCAGTTTAGAAGCGCCCGCTTTCGAACGCATACCGCAAAGTTCAGCGATTTTCGCATACGGCGGCAGCGATTTATGCGCCGCATAAAAATCCTGCAAACGCCCTAAATAAATGTGATCGTTGTTCTCTGCCATGCACGAAGCATAAGTGAACGTTCGTTTACCGTAAAGTAGACACGTTTCCCGGAATGAAATCTAGGAATGGAATCTATGTCAGTTCATCATGTGTCATACGGCACACCGATAGCGCGGCAAAGCTCGCGCATCAGCGGCGTGGCCATTTCAAAATAACCGGCGATAAGTTGCGGTAAATCGGCCTCCAGCATCAGTTCAGGAGCCAGCGGCGCAATGCCGATGAAATCTTTGCGTTTGAGCTCGTCGATGAGCGGATGATCGGCATCAAAACCACGTGGCGGGCGTTTGAGACTTTCACCGCTCAGTTGGAACCATTCGGCAAAATCTCTGGCTGCCAGCGCATCCTGCCAGCGGGTGGCATGGGCATCGATATAGGTGCGGATTTTTTTCAGCGATTCGCCATCTGGATGCCAGATGCCTGCGCCGACAAACACCTCATGCGCCTCAATATGCAGGTAAAAACCGGGTGCATGCACATCTTTGCCCTGTTTATGGCGAAACTGGATGCCGATATTGGTCTTGTAGGGCTGTTTATTCTTGGAAAACCGCACGTCACGGTAAATGCGCATCAGCGAACCACCCATTTTGCGATCATCGGTGATGAATTCGGGGGCAAAACGCACCAGCTCCGGCCCCATCGCACGGATAAAAGCGCGCGCCGGTTCGCGCAACGCCGCTTCGTAGTCAGATTTGTGTGCGTTGAACCAGTCGCGGTTGTTGTTTTCACTTAATTGGCGAAGAAAATCGAAGGTTTGTTCGCTGAAATATGTGCTCATCGTTCACTCATTGTTCAATCCGCCTTAAAATCAATTTGATTGTGCGAACCGTCGCAATACGGCTTCATTTTTGAAGCACCACAACGACACAATGCAGCTTTACTACTCTTGCCAACCGCTTTCCCCGCCGCATCAAGCAGCGTAAACGGCCCCTCAATCATCAGTGGCCCGTCCGGCGTGCTGGAAACGGCCAGCACAGCCGCCGCACTGGCCTCGCCCGGCAGCGGACAACCCACCTGCCCCGCATCGCGAAAATCAATCACCTTGTGGCTATTGTCGCAAAACGGCATCAATGCTGAAGCACCGCAACGACAAAGCGCAACACGATGCATCGGCTGCGTTTTGCCGTTAACCGTCATCTCAGCATGCACATAAAGCGGCCCGTCGGCGATGCATTGAATGCTGTTTTCAACGGGCACATGATGCATCGTCTTACCGCTTATTTTATCAAGACAGCGCAAGGCTCCCGTCGGGCAGGCGGCACAAATGCGCACCACATCCTCAACCGGTGCAGCATCCGGATGCACCCAGCGACCTGCGCGTTTAACGTTGAACACCTCCGGCAAATCGCGCGTGCAATCGCCAGTGTGAATGCAACGGCCAAACTCAAATTCGACGATAATCTTCTCGCCTTCGTAACGGTGGATACGCCCCATTGATGCAGCCTCCTATTCTGAACTAATCTGAACTAATCTGAACTAATCTGAACTAATCGACGAACGGCCCGTGCTGATGAATCGGCTCGTTGTGCGGACAACCGAAACACCACATCAGACGTGTTTCGCCTTGATTTTCGGTCATTTTCAAATGCAGTGCCTCCTCCGCCTCGACAAACGCCGCCTGTCCGGCATGCAATGATTCCCCGTTCACCATCACCTGACCGGAAACAACATATACCATGCCACGCCAACCTATCGGAACATCCCGCTGAAACGCACTTCCCGGCGCGAGATCAATTTGCAGAAATTCAACATCCGTGTGCAAGCGAATCGGCCCGCGTTTACCGACAATATGAGTCAGGACAACACCTTCCGCCTGCTCGCAAGGCAGCGCATTGGCTTCGACCTGCTGATAAGCGGCATCCATCCGCTTCAAACGCTGCGGCAGGTTAATCCACAACTGAATCCCCGCCGCTTCCCCGTCCGGCATTTCCGAATGCGTAATGCCGCCTCCGGCAGTGAACCGCTGCGCACCACCCGCGTGAACCGTGCCTTCGTTACCGAGATTATCCTTGTGCCGCATGCCACCGGAAAAAAGCCATGTAATGGCTTCGAATCCACGATGCGGATGCGGTGGAAAGCCGCCACCGGAGATGTCGAAATGATCCCACAACACAAACGGGTCAAAATTACGCATACCCTGCACCGGCATCAGCCGTTCGACGGTAATTCCGTCACCCTCAGGCACGCGCATCGCGGATTGAATCCGAATCATGCCGCCAGTGTGCTACCGCAATTAAAATAACACCAGTTTTGGATGAAAGCAGCCACCGAGTATGCTGATGGATATGATGTTTGAAGGCATATGCGCAATCACAGGCTGTTGAAATTCGTTCAATGCAATTCCTCCCAAGCCCTTCATACGGAATAATTTACGCCCGCAACGGGTGAATGTCACACACCCCGAAGTGCACTGGCAGCAATAGCGATTACAAGCTCAATGCATCAACACATCAGAATCAGGCAAAAACGGGTTGATAATCTTGAGCTGGCCAAAGCTTTGCTCATGCTGCATATCTTCGCTGAGTAGGTATTGGCAATCTAGAAAAAGAGCCGCAGCAATCACCAGACTATCCCACCATGCATAGGCATATTGATCCTGAACTTCCCATGCCGATTCGATCAGTTGCGTTGAAATTTCCAAAGGCTGCCATACCGCAAGTGCGCGCAAATCCGAACGTGCCTGTGCTTTTGAAAGGCCGGGCTGGAGCTTCTGCGTGACCGTGACATAATATTCATTCATCACCTGAACACTGATTCGACCGGATTCCTGCTGCCAAAGATAAGTCAGCCACTGCTTTGCCTTTTTTTGCTTTTCAGTTTCAGAACTATCCCGCGAATAAACAAAGATATTTGTATCGACAAAACACTTAGCGCCCATGTAAATCAGCCCGCGAAGGATAGCCCGGAGATTTTTGCAAAGGCTGCGCCTCAACAGAGAGAAACTGCTGCATGGCTTGTGCATAACCTGTCTTCTCTTTTTTCATGCACTTTAACAGATTTCCAAGCACTTGAGATACGCTGGTATCATGCTCTGCAGCCCAGACTCTAGCCCAGTGGGCAACATCATTTTCGAGTTTAATGGTTACATTCTTCATAGCACTAATTTAGTGCTGCACTGTTTTCGTGTCAAGTCCCGTTTATCTTTTTAATGCCTTTGATATTCGTTCCATGCAATTCCTCCCCTAAACCCTTCATACGGAATAACTTGCGCCCGCAACGGGCGGATGTCACGCATACGTGTTTGGAAATTTAAGGAGGCAGAATCAGGAAACTAAGGAGGTGCTGATTAATTCCGGGTAAAGCAGCTTGCATTAAGAATGTGCCAAATCAAGGCGCAATGTGCACGTAATAGCACGGCTATTGCGAAACATTGCAACGCCGAGTT
>QILF01000016.1 GCA_003233235.1 Zetaproteobacteria bacterium | reverse complement strand
CTTGGTAAGATTTCTTTAGGACTTGCCTCGCCCTTTAATGAAACTCCTACAATCAATTCTCTAACATCCATTTCCAATGAAGATACTAAGGCAAACCCTTCCTTTCTCTGGCTTCTAAAGATCACAATGGTCACCTCTCATTTACAGCGTGCTCGGAGGTTTTTCTCATTTCTCAGTCCTCCGTTTGCATAGCAAGGAAAAAAGGGGATAGGAAAAACGGGGGAAGCTCAATATACCCATTTCTCACTTTTTGAGATGAATCCACTTGATTATATCGCGGTATGCGCGCAAGGTTTCTGATCATTGAGCTTCCTGCTTTTCTCCCTGTTAAGAAGGCCAGCTTATGCCTTTATCCAAAATCAGGCAAAGACTCACCTTATTTAAAAATCCTGCGGAAAAACTTCTGCATCTGCTGCCATGAATCTTCGTCGGCGGCTTTATTGTAGGCCAGCGGCATGGCGAAGCGTTTGGCGAAATCATCGGCTTTCGGATTGGTGAAACTGTGCTTGGCACCCGGATAGCTTTTTAGCGTATAAACCACACCTGCGGCTTGCATTTCCTTCTCAAAGGCCTGCACCTGCGCTGGTGGCGCATACGGATCGGCAGCACCGGTAAATACTATGATTTCGGCTTTGACCTGACCGGGTTTTGCTGGCGTTTGTGTACCCAGACTGCCGTGGAATGTTGCAACGCCATTCACATCGAGACCGGCGCGGGCCATATTCAAGGCGATACCGCCGCCCATACAATAGCCGATAACCGCCATTTTGTGTTTATCCACGCTCGGCTGTGCCAGCAGTATATTCAGCCCCGCCTGAAAACGCTTTTTCATTTCCTGCATATTGTTTGTTGCCGCCAGCATGAATGCTTTGGCATCATCGGGGTGATCGGCTACTTTGCCCGTACCGTACATATCCAGCGCAAACGCGGTGTAACCCAAAGCTGCCAGCATATCGGCCCGTTTGCGTGCATAAGCATTATACCCCCACCATTCGTGAATCACCAGAATCCCCGGTCGCTTGCCGGAAACGGCATCGTCAAAGGCCAGATAACCGGTAAATTCAGCTGCGCCGACGTGATAAACAATCACCCGCCCCTGCACTTCGGCCTGTGCACTGATGCTGATCAACGACAACGATAAAAATAGCGCAACTGCCAATAATTTATTCATCATTACTCCCGTGACGGAAACATAACATCCGCCCCGTGCCATTTGAACTATGTTATTACACGCGCATGTTGCGCCTTGATTTGGCACATTCTTAAATGCAAGCTGCTTTACCCAGAATTAATCAGCACCTCCTTGGAGCCACTTGCAAAAGTCGTGAGCGGCGATTTTCTTCCCCACTCCGGCGTGATTTTGAGTTGTAATTTCGGCAAATGGAACCACCATTCACCTCATTCCAACTCAAAATCACGCTCGAAGTGGGATTGCAACTCATCCACCCAGACTTTTACAAGTGGCTCCTTGGTAACAAATAAATTTGCCGATTTATCAAAAATGTGGAACAATTCACTCCGAATAACGACAAATCATGTATGGGTTTACAATTATTGTGATGCATTGACCCATCAGGATTTGGAGCAATGTTCGAAACACAGGAGTTAATATGAGCCTTCACTTAACCGAATCGGCAGCCGGAAAAATTCTCGGCCTGCTCGAACAGCAGGACAACGATGCACTGCACCTGCGTATTTTCGTTTCCGGCGGTGGATGCTCCGGTTTTCAATATGGATTCGCCTTTGATGAAGAGGTTAAAGCGGACGATACGGTGCTTGAAACGCAGGGTGTAAAGCTGCTTGTTGATGCGATGAGTTTGGATTTGATCAAAGATGCCGAAGTGGATTACCAGAGCTCGCTGGAAGGTGAATCTTTCGTGATTCGCAATCCGAATGCGGCTTCTACCTGCGGTTGTGGAAAATCCTTCACCCCGTCGGAAACCAGTGACGGCTGCGCAAACGCCGGCTATTGAGTTTTCCTTTGAGCCACTTGCAAAAGTCGTGAGTGGCTCCTTTCTATTTTATTTACGGGACCTGCGGGTCCCGTTTTTTTTCGTTTTTTTCTAAGGCAGACAGCGTAGCTTGCGTGCATGTCTGATTTCGCACTTCGGGTTCGTGACCTGCAAAAAACCTATAATAATGGAAAAATAGCACTGCAAAGCGTCAATCTTGACGTGCCTGCGGGTGCTTTTTATGCCTTGTTGGGTCCGAACGGGGCAGGCAAGAGCACACTTATCAATATTCTTGCCGATATTGTTCTTCCCGGTGGCGGTTCGGTGCGCATGTTCGGGCACGATATGTTTAGCGACCGGGCATGGTGCAAGCGGCGTATGGGTGTTGTACCGCAGGAAGTGGCATTCGATCCGTTTTTTAATCCGCGCGAGGTGTTGAAAATCACCAGCGGCATGTTCGGTTGCAAACCGGATATGGCATGGATCGACGAATTGTTGGGCCGTCTTGAATTGAGTGAACACGGTGAGAAAAATACCCGTCAGCTTTCCGGTGGCATGCGTCGTCGCCTGCTGGTGGCACAGGCACTGGTGCACAAACCGCCGCTGGTGATTCTCGATGAGCCTACTGCCGGTGTGGATGTCGAATTACGCCGTCGTTTGTGGGACTTTATGCGCGAATTGAACGCCGGCGGTACGACGATTCTGCTGACCACACATTATCTCGAAGAAGCCGAAGAATTATGCGATCACGTAACCATTGTCGATGGCGGTAAGGTGGTGGCGGATCGTTCGATGCGCGAATTGATGCGCGAAGTGGCCGGACGCTATTTATGGTTGAGTTACGGCGAGGGTTTTGCGCTTTCCGAAGCCGATATTGCGACGTTGAGCGAATTCCAGCCGCGTAGCAATGGCAAAGGCGTGTGCCTGACCCTGCGCCACGCCACCGACGACAGCTCTTCCAGTTTCCACGAAGCCTATTCAGCCGCTGTGGCGCGTTTCGGTCCGCCGGTAGATGCCGGTGTGCGGCAAGAGGATTTGGAGGATGTGTTTATCCGCTTAACGCATGAGGAATCGACAGCGGAATCTGTTGGACAGGAAGGGAAAGGCGCATGAGGCCGGTTAATCCACGCGGCGCTTGGACGCTGTTCTGCCGCGAAACGCAGCGTTTTATGAAGGTGAAAATGCAGACCATTGTTGCGCCTGCGCTGACCGCCATTCTCTACCTGCTGATTTTCCGTTATGCGATGGGTCAGCGCAGTGTTCCGGGGCTGGAAGTGAGCTATTTCACCTTCCTTATTCCCGGTTTGGTGATGATGAGCATGTTGCAGAATGCGTTTGCCAATACCTCCAGTTCGATGATTGTCGGCAAGGTGATGAATGTGAATATCTATCTGCTGATGGCGCCGCTTTCGGCTATCGAAGCGGTGCTGGCGTTTCTCGCTGCTGCGGTGCTGCGCGCGCTGGTCGTGGCGGCGGTGTTGTTGTTGGTTCTTGCGCCGTTTTCCGACGTGCGTTTCGCGCATATTTCGCTGATTTTATTCTACGGCGTGTGCGGCAGCATCCTGATGGGCGGTTTGGGCCTGATTGGCGGCATGTGGTCGAAAAAATTCGACGATATGGCGCTGATTAACAATTTCGTGATTATGCCGTTGACCTTTCTCTCCGGCGTCTTCTATTCGGTTAAACAATTGCCGCCGCTGTGGCAACAAATCAATCATTTCAACCCGTTTTTCTACTTGATCGACGGCTTCCGCTACGGTTTTATCGGTGTCGGCGACACCAATCCCTACACCGCCCTGTGGGTGGTCGGCAGCGCCACCTTGGTTTGCATGTTCGCCTGCTGGTATCTGTGGCGTATCGGTTGGAAATTAAAGGAATAGTGGAAATTTTGGGTTCTCAGTAGAGCATTTTAGCCTGTGCTTATCTGAGCGGTAGTTTTCTTGTAAAGCGATAATTACGATGGTCGGTGGCGTCGGTTATGCTGGTGTCTGATTCCGGCCGAACTACATCACTCAGCTAACAGGTTCATCGGCCAAATTAATTGTCGTTCTATAGAGCTACTTGCAAAAGTCTGGGTGGATAAGATGCAATCCCACTTTGAGTGGATTTTCAGGTTGGATTGAGGGGCATGGTGGTTCCATGC
>QILF01000152.1 GCA_003233235.1 Zetaproteobacteria bacterium | reverse complement strand
AATCAACTGGAGCCGCGATCACTGGTGATTATTGATGAAATCGGACGTGGTACAAGCACTTGGGACGGGCTGGCTATTGCCTGGTCGGTTGCCGAGCAACTGATGGCCAGTGCCGATGTGCTGACGTTGTTTGCCACCCATTATCATGAGCTGACCAGCTTGCCGAACGAATGTGCGGAGAGTTTTAATGCTTCAGTTATGGTGCGCGAGCATCGTGGTGATGTGGTTTTCCTGCATCGTGTTGAAGATAACGCTGCGGACCGTTCGTATGGCATTGCCGTGGCTAAATTGGCGGGTTTGCCGCGTGAAGTGGTGAAGCGGGCGCGCGAGCATTTGTTTCGATTGGAAAATGATGCCGAGCTGGCTGCGGAATCCGGTAAACCGCAGCTGGGACTGTTTGCTGAGGCCGAACGGCGCGGAAAAGAGGCGCGGGAACGTGTTTTCAGTGAATTGCAGGAGCGCCTTGGCGAACTGGATGTAGCATCAATGCGCCCTCTGGATGCACTCAATACGTTGGATGAGCTGGTGAATTTACTTGCGGAGAATGGAAAGAATGAGCATTAACGCGCCGCAGAGAACCGCATATTGCGGACAATTGAACGACCTGCATGAGGAGATGAATCGCCTGTTTGATGCAGGTGAGACGGGTAGCGTGCTGGTGCAACACATGTGTGCAGGCGTTGATGCCTTGCTGGCGCGGATGTGGGTGGAGATAGCGGCGGATATTTCGGACCGGGTCGATTTGCTGGCCGTTGGCGGTTATGGGCGCGGCGAATTGTGTCCGCATTCGGATTGGGATTTGTGGTTTCTGCTCGCTGATGAACCGGATGAACAGGTGAACAAAACGATTGAACGCTTCATCTACGTAATGTGGGATATGAATATCAAGCTTGGCCATGCGGTGCGCACCATCAATGAAACGCTGCATTTTATGCACGAGGATTGGAGTACGGCAACGGCAGCACTTGAATCGCGACTGTTGTGCGGGCGCGGCGCTGTTTATGATCGCTTGCAACAGAAAATCAGCGGTTTCTTCAGCAAACGGCGCAAGGCTTTTGTTGAGGCTAAATTAGTGGAAATGCAGCATCGCCATGTGCGTACCGGCGACACTGCTTTTCTGATGGAACCGGACATCAAAGAGGGTATGGGCGGCCTACGTGATGTGCAGACGGTTTTTTGGCTGGCCAAGGCATGGCATGGTTGCGAAGACATTGCAGAATTGGTGAAACGCGATTTTATTTCGCAAACGGAACATGCGCATTTGATGCAGGCGCAGGATTTTCTGTGGCGTTGCCGGGTTGGTTTGCATTTACAGGCGGACAGGCCGAACGACCGGCTTGGTTTTGCGCAGCAAATGGCTCTTGCCGAACGTATGGGCTATCAGAGTGAGGTTTACCGGCCTGCGGTTGAGATTTTTATGCAGGAGTATTTCCGGCATGCCGGACGAATTTCACGTGTTTCAGGATTATTGCGCATGCATTTCGAAGAGGAGTTGCATCCGCAATGGTTGACCCGGCGCAAGGATATAGGCGACGGATTTGTGCTTGAAGGTAAACGTCTTGGCGTGCGTGATGAAGACGTTTTTCGTGAAGACCCGTTGCGTCTGCTGCGTATTTTCCACGTCGCGCAGCAGGGGCACAGAACATTATCCAGTCAGGGCTTGCGCCAGGTACGTGAAAATGTGTTGATGATTGATGATGATTTTCGTGCTAATGCGGAGGGGAAAGCCATTTTTCTGGCTATTTTGAGTGACCGGCGCAATGTCGCCGCCGTACTCAAGGAGATGAACGATACCGGTGTGCTCGGTCGTTTTATTCCCGAATTCCGGCATGCGGTGGGTTTGGGGCAGTTCAATAATTACCATGCCTATACGGTCGATGAGCATACGCTTCGTGCCATCGGTGAGGCGAGAAATATGTGGCATAGGCGGCATGGCGAGCGGCTGCCGTTGGCCCGGCAGGTGTTTTCCAAATTGCAGCGCCCGGAGCTGCTTTATCTGGCGCTGCTGTGCCACGACATCGCCAAGGGAAAGCGCGGCGATCATTCACAAAAGGGAGCGGAAATCGCGGCTGTTATTTGTCAGCGATTGGATTTGAATCGGGATGCGAGTGAGTTGGTTGTCTGGTTGGTGCGGCAGCATCTTCTGATGGCGATGACCTCGCAACGCAGTGATTTGACCGATCCCGAGGTGATTGCACATTTTGCTGCCGAGGTCAGCGATATGGAGCGGTTGCGTTATTTGCTGTGTTTGTCGGTTGCCGATATTGCGGCAGTCGGACCGACGATTTGGAACGAGTGGAAAGGGACGTTGCTCAGCGAGATATTTCGTGCCACCGAGCGCTTTCTGATGGGTGAGGAGGATGCCAGCAGCAGTACGCGGGAGCGGGTTGGTATTCGTATCGAGAGTACGCTTGGGAAAGCGGAGCAGGGCGAAAAAGCGGATATCTCAGCCATGTTGCAGCAGCTACCGTGGCGGGCGGTTATGGGGCTGCCGCCGCGTCAGTTGTTGAAGGCGGCGCGCTTGATGCAGACAACGAATTTGATGCCGGCGGCGCAGGGCGGTGTGGATGTGTTTGTCGATTCGGCACGTGGCGAAAGTCTGGTGCTGATTTTTTCTGTGGATCGCAAACGTTTGTTAGCGCAATTGACGTCGGCACTTTCCTCCAGTTATGTCAACATTGTCGCTGCGCAGGCCTTTTCGTTAAAAGACAAACGTGTTCTTGATGTGTTTCATATTCAGGATGCCAGCGGTAAGGCCTTGTCCGAGCAGAGCGACTTGCAAAGGATTAAAGACAGAGTTACACGCGTGCTGGCAGGCGATGCCGCGCCGAAAATCAGGCCGACCAAGCCGGATTTGTTGATGCGTCAAGTGCCTGTGGCAGTGCGGCCATTGTTGCTCGCATCGAGCCGGCAAACGACGATTGAAGTGGCAGCGGCGGACAGAGTGGGTTTGCTGGCGGCATTAACCGGTGAAATTGATGATGCCGGTTTTGGTGTGCGCGGCGCGAGTATCAGCACCTTCGGTGAATGCGTGGTGGATGTGTTTTTCTTAACCCGCGACGATGGCGAGATGTTGTCTGAACAGGAGGTTGCGATGATTTGTACACGGTTGGCAAATGTAGCGAAACTATCGGAGGATACATGAATCTTCTCGGACATATATTGGGGCGGCATTATAAAGGTTTTGTGCTGGCGCTGGCTGGCGGCGGCGGACGTGGTTTGGCGCATTTGGGGGCGATTAAGGCTCTGGAAGAGAACAATCTCCGGCCTGATGCTATTGTCGGAACCAGTATTGGAGCGTTGTTCGGTGCAATGTATGCGTTGAATCCGGATGCAGATGCGCTGCGCCGACAAGTGTTTGAATTTCTTGAATCCGACTTTTTTCATAAGCTGAATTTACCCAGCATGCATGATGCGGATAGCGAGGTTGATGAATCGTGGCTGACGCGGTTGAGCACCATCGCCCGGCAGACGATACTTTATACACGAGCGATGACCGATATTGCCGTGGCCAGTGATTCGGTGTTGGCGGAAGTGGCTGGCGTATTTTGCGGCAAAGGGGGATTTGCGACGGCGAAGATACCGCTTCATATCACGGCTGTGCGTTTTCCCGGTGGCGAGTGCAAGCTTTTTTCCAGTGGTGACCTGTGTAAGGCGCTGGCGGCGAGTATGGCTGTTCCCGGTGTATTCGAGCCGGTGGAGATTGATGGTTATCGTTATCTGGATGGTGGTTTAGCCAGCGAAGTTCCGGCGATGGAAGCGCGCAGTGTGGCCGGAGAGAATAAATTGGTGGTGGCAATCAATACCGGTGCGCGTCCGGACCCGGAACATGCGCCGACCAATGTGATGGGAATGTTGGATTGGTCGGCGCAGGTGAAATCGTTGTATCTTCGGCAATACGAAAAGGCACATGCCGATGTACTTATCGAGCCACTCGTCGGTTATACGCAGTGGGATGATTTTTCCAATTCCGACGATGAAGTCGGGCGCGGTTATGCGGCGACGATTGAGAAAATTCCGGAATTGCATCGTTTGCTTGGTTCCTGAAGGCGGATGGGAGATGTGTCGGAGTATGTGTGCGGCGGGTTGAGCGACGGGTTGAGCGCGCGGTAATTTTGGCTGCC
>QILF01000154.1 GCA_003233235.1 Zetaproteobacteria bacterium | reverse complement strand
ATGGCTCGACGGCGGATATACGGCTCGGCCACTTCGCGCACATGCAAGGCCGAAACCACCCGTACAACCTCACCTTGACGTTCGATAGCATCCTGCAAAGCGATGGCATTCATTACCGTCGCCATCATGCCCATATAATCGGCACTGGCCCTGTCCATGCCGCGCGAAGAACCGGTTAAACCGCGAAAAATATTACCACCGCCAATCACCACCGCCAGTTGAACGCCAGTGCGGCGCACCTCGATAAGTTCCTGCGCCAACCGTTCAATCGTCTTCGGCTCGATACCGTATTCGGTATCGCCCATCAACACCTCGCCGGAAAGCTTGAGTAGCACCCGGCGATACGGTTGCTGCGTACTTTGCACGGTGGAGGTGCTATTCGATGAATCAGCCATTGACTTGAGCGGCTACCTCTGCAGCAAAATCACTCTCTTTTTTCTCAATACCTTCGCCAAGCTGGAAACGCTGCATGACGACAATTTCCGCATCCGCCTGAACGGCCTTGACCGCCTTGCCAACGGTTAAATCGGTATCCAGAACATATTCCTGCTCAAGCAGACAAATTTCAGAGTAGAACTTGTTGATCTGACCGGAAACGATCTTTTCGATAATATTTTCCGGCTTTCCGGATGCTGCAGCACGCTCACTAAGCACGGCTGTTTCACGCGCTACGGCCTCGGCAGCCACCTGATCGCGAGAGATACACTGCGGATTCACGGCTGCCACGTGCATCGCTACACCGCGCGCCAGTCCGGCAAGCGCATCATTCTGTTCACCACGAATGCCGACCAACACGCCGATTTTTCCGCCCGCGTGAACGTAAGCAGCAACCACACCATTATCTACCTCGGCCAAGGCATAACGCCGGATATCCATATTCTCACCGATGGTATTGATAAGCCGGGTCAGCGCTTCCTGCGCCGTCGAACCCTCGAAATCAAGTCCTTTCAAAGCATCAAGATCGCTGGCCTTATTGCTCAAGGCAAGCGTACCTAACTTGCTTGTAAAACCGGTAAAATTATCGTTCCTACTGGTAAAATCCGTTTCCGCATTGACTTCGATAAGAACGCCGGTCGTTCCTTCAGCCAACGCCACAACCACGCCTTCTGCAGCCACACGGCCAGCCTTCTTGGATGCAGCAGCAAGCCCCTTTTTACGCAGAAAATCAACAGCGGCATCCATATCGCAATCGCATTCAGTCAGCGCCTTTTTACAATCCATCATGCCTGCGCCAGTCATGTCGCGCAGTTTTTTTACATCAGCAGCCGTTATCTGGGCCATTTAATCCTCCGTCAAACCTGATTCGTAGTCGTTATAATTATTTGCCAACTGCCGGAGCAGCAGGTGCAGCCTTGACAACTTCGGCATCGGCAGCGGTCACGACTTCCTCTTCAACCACACCATCGTCCTCAACCAGTCCGGTTGCTGCAATTTCGTCTTCGTCAGCATTTTCCAAACGCCAAGCCTCGCTACCCTCAATCAAGGCATCGCCCATTTTGCTGCAAAACAAACGGATGGCGCGAATCGCATCGTCATTACCCGGAATGATATAATCAATACCTGAAGGATCGCAGTTTGAATCAACCACTGCGACAACCGGAATACCCAGCCGTTGCGCCTCGGCTACAGCCAGAGCTTCCTTGCGCAGATCAACAACAAACAGGCAATCCGGCAGGGTCAACATATCGCGGATACCGCCGAGCGAACGTTCCAGTTTCTCCAGCGAGCGCTGCAGTTGCAAACCCTCTTTTTTGGTCATCATTTCCAGCACGCCCTCTTCTTTCTGGCGCTGCAAATCCTTCATCTTGCGTACCGACTGCTGCACGGTGGCAAAATTCGTCAACGTGCCGCCCAACCAGCGGTGATTGACAAAAAACTGACCGGCACGACCGGCCTCTTCACGAATCGCATCACGCGCCTGACGTTTGGTTCCGACATACAGAACACGTCCACCGGCGGCAGCCAGTGCATGCATGAACTGATAAGCCTCGTTGGCCATTTTCAGGGTTTTTTGCAAATCGATAATATGAATGCCGTTACGTTGACCAAAAATATACGGGGCCATTTTCGGATGCCAGCGGCGGGTTTGGTGGCCGAAATGAACGCCGGCCTCAAGCAGTTGTTTCATGGTGAATTGAGACATAATGTCTACCTCCGATTGTTGTTTCCTCCACCGCCCGGTACCATCTGATAAACACAGTCGGCACAATCGTTATGTGGGGCGATGTGTGAAGTGGCGCGGTTTCTACCCAACAATGCTAACGGAATCAAGTAAAAACTACCGATTCGGAGCGTTCAAGACGAAAGTCCGGCCAAACTCAGCAGCCACCGCGCCGTTCCAATCACCGGCGGACCGATCAAGCCCTGCAATGTGCCGGTAAACAGCAAACCGATAATAATGAAAAAACCGAACGGTTCGAGACGGGAAAGGTAATAGGATAATTTACCCGGCAACAGCCCGACTGCCACCCGTCCACCATCCAGCGGCGGCAACGGAATCAGATTGAAAATACACAGCACCAGATTGATAAGAATCGATGCCTGACACATTTGCCCGACCGGTTCAGCCAGCCAGTTTAACGACATCGGCAATTGCACCATCACCGCCAGCAACGCCGTTGAAGCCAGAGCCAGCAGGATGTTCGTCACCGGCCCGGCCAGCGCCACCCATACCATGTCCTGCTTCGGGCGTCTAAGCTTGCGGAAATTGATAGGAACCGGCTTGGCATAACCGAATAGAAACGGTGATCCGACAACCAGCAGCATCACCGGCACGAGAATCGTACCGACCGGATCAATATGTTTGAGCGGGTTCAGCGTCAACCGCCCCATCCAACGCGCCGTATCGTCGCCCAGCTTATCCGCCACCCAACCATGCGCCACTTCATGCAGCACAATCGCCAGCACCACCGGCAGCGCCCAAATACTGATTCCGTGAATAATTGCATTGATGTCCATGCACGCACTCTCGGAACCACGCAGACATAGTCAACCAAAAGCAGGATTTATAAAATAGCGACAAACGACCATAACTTGCGCTTGCTTGATTGCTCTTCGCCTTGTGACATCTTCTTGTTAGGTTTTGATGTCCGTTTTAGCGGGGGAAGCTCAAACTGTCCCCCTGAATTATTTATGATAACGATGAGTGATATGCCATATCTGGCCGGGAATATGATGACGGTTCGCTCTTGGCATAGGCAAACACCCCTACTGCCTTAAAACACCTTTTTCACCCTCAAAAAGAGGCTTCTATTCAATTCGTAATGATCTTGCCATGCCCATACTTTAACATTATAAATGCGCGAAACAAGCCCTGACCCCTTTTCCGGACCCCTTTTCCGTCTATTGATTGCCAATGCCATTAGGCTGGAATGCGAGCATAGCGAGCGTTCCAGCCTAACGATCTGCATGAGGGGCGCGAGCGCAGCGAGCGTCCCTCTCTATGCTTTTGTTATGTATTTTTGACATTTTCTAAGTTTTCTTTCATTTTAATTAATAATACATTCAGCCCTATAATATCAGATGAGGGGATTCCTGATAACATATTGGATACGATGTCTTTTTCATGCTGAATAAAAAGGGATACTTTATTTTTTACATCAGGTATCGCTTTTAATACAAAGCTTCGCCCGTCTTTTTCATTGCGTTCCTTGATGATTAACCCTTTTTTTTCTAGTTCATGCACTAGACGTGTCACTTGCGACTTATTTCGCCCCATTTTCTGCACAAGTTTTACTTGGGATATTTTACCTTCCTCCACCAGTATCCTTAAAATAAAAATTTGCATAGCAGAAAGGTCTTTGTCGGCATCTTTCACCACATCTCTCATTTGTGCTTTCACAAGAAATAACAAGTCAAATAAATGTTTCTGAACTAGCGATTCCAAGTTTGAAGTCATCATAAGTATCCTTATTAAAAATAATAAAATCTCTGCACATAATTAATTATATGGTTGACCTTATCAACCTTTATTCTTACAGTTGGTTGATAAAGTCAACTATGTGAGGTGTATATGTCTAATGTAAACTATAACTTAAAGGGCGCTTCATGATCTTGTGTGGGTAACGCAGTCAAATCAGTTATATTTCGCAGATGAGAGACAAACAATTATATCAACAAATATTAGGAAT
>QILF01000094.1 GCA_003233235.1 Zetaproteobacteria bacterium | reverse complement strand
ATCGACGAGGCGATTGATGAAAACAAAATCCCCGATGCCAATTCGCATGCGCTGTATGCACAGTGCAAATCGCTGGAAATCATGCCGACGCTGCTCGGTATTGCGCACGACAATCCAATTGAATTGCGTGCCAAACTGGCCGAAGGATTGAAGTACGATGTGTTGCTGGCTTCCGGCGGTGTATCGGTCGGGCATCACGATTTTGTGCGTCCGACCTTGGATGCGCTGGGCATCGACATGCATTTCTGGCGGGTGGCGATGCGACCCGGTCATCCGTTGGCGTTTGGTACAACAGAAAACGGAACCGCAGTGTTTGCTTTGCCGGGAAATCCGGTATCCAGCATGGTTTGTTTCGAGCAATTTGTGGCTCCGGCGCTGCGCGCCATGACGGGGCATGACAAATTGTTTCGCAGAACAATCAAAGCACGTTTGGCGCATGATTTGAAAGATCGCTCTGGACGCGTCCATTTTGTGCGGGTCACGCTATCCCGTGACGACAACGGATATATCGCAACATCGACCGGCACGCAGGGCAGCGGGGTATTGATGTCGATGGCTGTCGCCGAGGGTTTTGCTGTCGTTCCTGCCGAGTCGGAAGGGTTTGCAGCCGGGGATATGGTGACGGTACAGTTGTTGCAGGGTATGGATTTTCAAGAGGAACCGGATGTTTAAGCCTAATCGTGTGTCATACCCGCGCAGAGCCTTCCCCCGCGAAGGCGTGGGGCGGGGATCCCTTGTTTTGATGTGGATTCCCAATCAAGTTGGGAATGACGGTTATCTTAACTTATCCGTGACTATCTGTGGTAGAAAGGAATGAATATGAAAGCGAAAATTGGATTTGTAACCGTATCCGATCGCGCCAGTCGTGGCGAATATGAAGATTTGGGTGGTCCGGCGATGGCGGCATGGTTTGAACGGGTGTTAAGCTCCGAATGGGAAGCGGTGGAACGGGTGATTCCCGACGAACAGGCAGGCATCGAAGCAATCCTGAAAGAACTGGCTGACGACGAGGGCTGTTGCCTGATTGTCACCACTGGCGGAACAGGGCCTACAGTGCGCGATGTAACGCCGGAGGCCACCGAAACGGTGTGCGAGAAGATGCTGCCCGGTTTTGGTGAACTGATGCGGCAGGCGTCGCTTAAATTCGTACCGACGGCGATTCTTTCGCGCCAGACCGCTGGAATTCGCGGTTGTTGTCTGATGATTAACCTGCCGGGTAAACCGTCGGCCATTGATGATTGCCTGAACGCTGTTTTTCCTGCCGTACCCTATTGTATTGATTTGATTAAAGGGCCGTTTCTGGAATCGAATCCAGACATATGTCCGGTATTTCGCCCGAAGAAAAAATAATGATGAACAAAGGAGCCACTTACAAAAGTCGTGAGTGGCGATTTTCGTCCCCGTTCCGGCGCGGTTTCAACTCATCCACCCAGACTTTTGCAAGTGGCTCAATACATATATTTGGATATGCAGAAATGGAATATAAATGCAAAAAGGAAGCCTGCAAACATTGAGTTGCAGGCTTCCTAGCGTCGTGGTGAAAATTTACTTGGTACCGGGAGCGGGAATCGAACCCGCACGAGCGCAATGCTCTCGGGATTTTAAGTCCCGTGCGTCTACCAGTTCCGCCATCCCGGCATGGCGGGTGAATCATGCCAAGACAAACCGTTAGGGCAAGTCAAAATCTGCTGATCTGATAAAAATACACGAAATTTCCGCTATTGGACATGCTCGCTGGGGAATTATAGCTTATGTATTATAGCGTTGCCTGAATGCGGCAATCAGAGGGATAGATCAGGAGGGAGACATGGGATTATTAGATTTTAACTTAAGCGACGTTGGCGGCATCATAACCGGTGTGCGCGAGGCTATCACCGGCGAGAAGATTAAAGACCCGGCGGTGATGGCCAAGATTGACCTGCAATTGCAGACCCTCGAAAACGCACTGACCACCGGCCAGCTTGAAATTAACAAGGCCGAAGCCACCAACCCGAATGTGTTTGTTGCCGGATGGCGGCCTTTCATCGGTTGGGTTGGCGGGCTGGCACTGGCCTACCAGTTTCTGCTATATCCGTTGATTGTATGGGGCTGGGTGGCGATGGGTAAAACAATAGCAAGCGCGCCGCCAGTGGTTGATTCTTCTGCGCTGTATCCGATTATTCTCGGCATGCTCGGCATCGGCGGCATGCGTTCGTTTGATAAGCTGAAAGGAGTGGATACGAAGCGGCTAGGCGGGAAATAACTGCGGCTGGATTATCTGCTTTTCACGTATGCTTAGGGCATCCTATTTTGCGCGCGGGAAAAGTGGAGGCAGGGGCGGGAATCGAACCCGCGAATGGAAGTTTTGCAGACTTCTGCCTTACCACTTGGCTACCCTGCCTCAGGGTTAATCCGACATAAAAAAAGGGCCTTGCGGCCCTGAACTGGAGCGGGAAACCGGGTTCGAACCGGCGACCTCAACCTTGGCAAGGTTGCGCTCTACCAACTGAGCTATTCCCGCTTAAGGGGGGCGAATAATGCCAGCAGTCGGCAGGCTGTCAAGCAGCATAAAAAGCCTTTTGTCAGCGCCTTTTCAGCTTGCTATGCTGTCCTGCTATAGAGTCGCGTTTGCAGGACTGAATTTCTTATTTCGTGCTAATGATGATGCCGTCAACACACAGGAGAACCATCTTGGAAGCCAACAATCAACGCAAAATGTATGTACTCGATACCAATGTTCTGATCCATGATCCTTATGCACTGAATCGTTTTGATGAACATGATGTGGTATTGCCGATTGTCGTGCTGGAAGAGATGGACAAAGTCAAACGCGGTGTTGATGAACTGGCACGCAACGTGCGCGAAGCATCCCGACAATTGGATCAATTAAGCGAAAACTGTGCTGATTTGAGCGAAGGTTGCCCGTTACCGGGTGGTGGTTGCCTGTTTTTCGAACTAAACCACCGGGCGCTGGAAATATTGCCGGATTCGCTGGCACATGGAACCGGCGATAACCGCATTATTGCGGTGACCATGTCGTTGCAGAAGGAAAATCCCGGACGTGAGGTTATTCTGGTCTCCAAAGACATCAACCTGCGCATCAAAGCACGGGCGTTGGGATTGGTGACTGAGGATTACCGCTCTGATCAGGTGCATGAGGATATGGAGACACTGCCGCTCGGTTATGTCGAGCTTGATGAGCAGACATGGGTGGCGTTGGCTGCAGATATGGAAGCGAGTGACGGCCCTGAGGGGCCGCATTATCGCATCCTCTGGCCGGAAGAACTGAGCAAGCCGTGTCTCAACGGTTTTGTGCTGCTACCGGGTGAAAAGGAGCAGGTGTTGCGTTGTACGGAAATCGAAGAGAACGGACATGTTCAATTGCACGACGTGCATTCCTACCGTTCCGAACGCGCTGCTCTATGGGGTATTCAGGCGAAAAATCCGGAACAGAATATGGCAATGAATCTGCTGATGGACGACCATCTGGATATGGTGACGCTGCTTGGCAAAGCGGGGTCCGGTAAAACGCTTTTGGCACTGGCTTGCGGCTTGCATCAGACCCTTGATCTTGATCTTTACGATCGCATTATGGTCACGCGTGCTACCGTGCCAATGGGTCAGGATATTGGTTATTTGCCAGGTACAGAGAAGGAGAAACTGGAGCCGTGGATGGGCGCAGTTGGCGATAATCTGTCGCTGCTTCTGGGCGATGAATTTCAGGGTTTAGGCAACGATTTGGCGCAATACAGCATTGAGATTTCATCGCTGTCCTTTGCTCGCGGACGTACTTATACACGTACTTGGGTCATCGTTGACGAGGCGCAAAATCTGACACCGCATCAAATGAAAACGCTGGTGACGCGTATCGGTGAAGGTTCAAAGATCATTATTCTCGGCAATAACGCGCAAATTGATACGCCTTACCTGACGGCGCATACCAACGGTCTTTCGATGGCGGTCACGCGTTTTGCTACGTGCTCTTTTGCCGGTCACGTGACGCTCAAAGCAAGTGAGCGATCGCGTCTTGCCGCTTACGCAGCGGAGATTTTGTAGGTAGCCAATCCGTAGAGCCACTTGCAAAAGTCGTGAGCGGCGATTTTCTTCCCCACTGCGGCGCGATTTTGAGTTGTAATTTTGGCACAAATGGAACCACCATTCACCTCATTCCAACTCAAAATCGCACTCGAAGTGGGATTGCAACTCATCCACCCAGACTTTTGCAAGTGGCTCCGTCGTGTTAGCAATCAGTAGTGGCGTCTGTTTATTCTGGTCGTAGCCTGTCTGCATGAGATTTGAACTGGCAGGCGATTTTACGCCAAAGGGAGACCAACCACAGGCGATAGCAGAGCTTGTCGCAGGTGTTGAGGCGGGTTCCCGTCATCAGACGTTACTTGGCGTTACCGGTTCCGGTAAAACCTACAGCATGGCCTGCGTGATTGAACGCGTGCAGAAACCGACGCTGATTATGGCGCCGAATAAAACGCTGGCGGCACAGCTTTACGGTGAGTTTAAACAATTTTTCCCCAACAATGCCGTCGAGTATTTCGTTTCCTACTACGATTATTATCAGCCGGAAGCTTATGTGCCGCAATCAGATACCTATATCGAGAAAGATTCGGCTATCAACGAGCAGATTGATCGCATGCGCCACAGTGCAACACGTGCACTTCTCGAACGCGAGGATGTAATCATTGTCGCTTCTGTTTCATGTATTTACGGCCTTGGTAGCCCGGAGGCGTACGCCAATATGCTGCTCTATTTTGAGCGCGGCAGAGAGCAGAACCAGCGGGCGGCGGTGAATAAACTGGTTGAATTGCAGTACCAGCGCAACGACACTGATTTTCACCGTGGCACATTTCGCTTGCGTGGCGATGTGCTGGAGATATTTCCGGCGCACGCCGAGGATTTTGCCGTGCGTGTTGAATTTTTTGGCGACGAGGTGGACGCGATTTCACGGTTTGATCCACTGACCGGCAAACGTATCGAATCGTTGCATAAGTACACGGTATTTCCCAAGTCACATTTTGTTACGCCGCGAGGCCAATTGGTGCGTGCGATGGATGCGATTCGTACGGAACTGGCCGAACGGCTGGCCGAATTGCACGACAACAATAAATTGGTCGAGGCGCAGCGCTTGGAGCAGCGAACAGTGTTCGATCTGGAGATGATTCAGGAAATCGGTTATTGCACGGGGGTAGAGAATTATTCACGGCATTTGACCGGACGTACACCCGGCGAGCCGCCGCCAACGCTACTTGATTATTTACCCAATAACGCGTTGGTCATGCTTGATGAATCGCATGTCACCGTACCACAGATTGGTGGTATGTATAAAGGTGATCGCTCACGCAAGCAGACGCTGGTGGATTTTGGTTTCCGGTTACCATCGGCGCTGGATAACCGGCCATTGCGGTTTGAGGAGTTTGAAAACTTTGTGCCGCAGACGATTTATGTGTCGGCGACACCCGGCTCGTACGAAATGACCTCTTGTGGTGGTGTGTTTGCGGAACAGATCATTCGTCCGACCGGTCTGCTTGATCCTGAAATCGAGGTGCGTTCGGCGGCTACGCAGGTGGATGATTTTGTATCACAGGCAGGGGCGGTGATTGCGCGTGGTTTTCGGGTTCTGGCGACGTGTTTGACCAAGCGAATGGCCGAAGACTTAAGTGAATATCTGGAAAACCTGAATTTACGTGCGCGCTACTTGCATTCGGATATCAATACCATCGAACGCATGGAAATCTTACGTGATTTACGGCTTGGTGAATTCGATATTTTAGTGGGTATTAACCTGTTACGCGAAGGCCTGGATTTGCCGGAGGTAGCGCTTGTTTCTATCTTTGATGCGGATAAGGAAGGTTTTTTGCGTTCGGAACGTTCGTTGATTCAGACCATTGGTCGAGCGTCACGAAATGCCGAGAGCCGGGTGATTTTATATGCCGATAAAGTTACCGGTTCGATGCAGCGCGCGATGGATGAAACCGAACGCCGTCGCGTTAAACAGATGGCCTATAATCAAGCACATGGAATTACGCCGCAAACGGTGATTAAGGAAATTCAGGACATTCTCGGGTCGGTTTACGAAATGGATTATGCACATATTCCCGAGGTGGCGGAGCCGGAGACTGTATTCCTGTCCGAATCAGATAAAGCGGCGCACATCAAAATGTTGGAACGCCTGATGTATGAAGCTGCCGCTGACATGCGTTTCGAAGATGCGGCCAAGCACCGGGATGACATGCAGCGGATTCGCGGTGACCGAGCCACTTGCAAAAGTCTGGGTGGATGAGTTGCAATCCCACTTCGAGTGCGATTTTGAGTTGGAATGAGGTGAATGGTGGTTCCATTTGCTGAAATTACAACTCAAAACCGCGCCGGAGTGGGGAAGGAAATCGCCGCTCACGACTTTTGCAAGTGGCTCTAATTATAGCCTTTTATTTGTTCTTGGGTGTGGCGCGTTTGCGTTCGTGCTCCAGCAGCAGGCGTTTGCGCAGACGGATTGATTTTGGCGTGATTTCCACCAGTTCATCATCGTTGATAAATTCGATGGCGCGTTCCAGAGTCAACTGCAACGGCGGCACGAGATCAATCGCATCGTCTTTGCCCGAAGCACGGACGTTGCTGAGCTTTTTAGCTTTGGTGGCGTTCACGACCAGATCATTATCACGCGTATGGATGCCGATAATCATCCCTTCATACAGCTTCACATTCGGGCTGATGAACATTTTGCCGCGCTCCTGAAGATTCCACAGTGCAAAAGCCACGGACTCACCCGAGCCGTTGGCAATCAGCACGCCATTCTTGCGACCGGGCATTTTGCCGGTAAAAGGACCGTATTCATGGAAAACATGATGCATCACGCCTGTACCGCGTGTATCGGTCAAAAATTCAGAGGTGTAGCCGATCAGGCCGCGCGTCGGTGCAATAAACTCAATGCGCGTCGATCCGTCGGTATTGGACTGCATCTGCGTCATTTCCGCACCGCGTTTGCCCAGTTTCTCAATCACTGCACCCTGATATTCCGCTTCCACATCCACAGTTACATGTTCATACGGTTCCTGCTTTGCGCCGTCAATTTCACGAACAATCACGGCTGGACGGGAGACCGCTATTTCAAAACCCTCGCGGCGCATATTTTCAAGAAGAATGCCGATATGCAATTCACCGCGACCGGAAATTTTATAAACATCTGCGGCATCGGTTTCTTCCACTTTCATGGCTACATTGGTGCGGATTTCTTTCATCAGGCGATCACGAATCTGACGGGTAGTGACAAACTTACCCTCGGTACCTGCCAGTGGTGAATTATTTACATGTAATTCCATGGTCAACGTCGGTTCATCGACATGGATAATCGGCAGGGCGACGGGGTTTTCTTTGTCGGCAATGGTTTCGCCGATGTTGATGGTTTCGATACCGGCAAGCGCGACAATTTCACCTGCATGCGCAGCATCGATTTCAATGCGTTGCAAACCTGAAAAACCGAGAATTTTTGTGATGCGGAAATTTTCTTTGGAAGCATCGGTATGCACGACAGTGATGTCCTGTCCGATTTTGATGCTGCCGTTGGCAATACGGCCAATCACGATGCGACCGATAAAATCATCCCAGTCGAGCGTGGTGGCGAGCATCTGCAGAGGTTCGTTGGCATCACCTTCGGGTGGCTGCACATATTCCAGAATGGTTTCAAAAAGACAGGTCAGATTATCCGATTCTTCTCCCAAATTTAGCATCGCATAGCCGTGTTTGGCGGAGGCATACACCACCGGAAAATCAAGCTGTTCGTCAGTTGCACCCAGCGAAGCGAATAAATCAAAAGTGGCATCGACCACGGCATCCGGATCAGAGCCTTCGCGGTCGATTTTGTTCACCACAACAATGGGTTTCAGGCCGAGAGCAAGCGCCTTGGAGGTGACGAATTTGGTCTGCGGCATCGGCCCTTCGCGCGCATCGACGAGCAGCAACACGCCATCCACCATATTCAGAATGCGCTCCACTTCGCCACCGAAATCAGCATGCCCGGGAGTGTCAACGATGTTGATGTTTGTGTCCTGGTAGACCAGAGCGGTGTTTTTGGCCAGAATAGTAATACCGCGTTCCCGTTCAAGGTCGTTGGAATCCATTACCCGCGTTTCAACTTCCTGACGGCCATCAAAGGTTCCGGACTGTTTAAGTAATTCATCGACAAGGGTGGTTTTGCCGTGATCGACGTGGGCGATGATGGCGATATTACGGAGATTCTGGTTCATGTGCTGTTGTTCCTGATGAAAAAGTATTGCGGCCTGTTTGATATTTAACGTTTGATATTTAAAAGCAGACGTTTAAAGCGCAGGCCGTTTAAAGCGGCGCGCATCATAACAGGATGCGGTAGCAATAAAAGGTGGCGGGATAAGGTTGTCTTTATACCCAAGATCCGACATTGACATTGGATGCAGGGTGTAAGTATTTGCTTTGCATGGTGTTTCGGAAAAGCATGTATTCACCTTATTGGTGATGAGTGATTCTTCGGAATGCTAGTGTCCTATCCCGTAGAAGCGCGCACTATCAGCGAGTACTGTCGGGATGTGCGGCAAGGCGCGCGAGTGCAGGACTGGCAGTGGCCAA
>QILF01000066.1 GCA_003233235.1 Zetaproteobacteria bacterium | reverse complement strand
TAAAGGCATAAGTCAGCAATGCAGCGGCTGCGAGGAGCTTCATTCCCTGTAGAAAAAGGCTTATCTGCCCCCAAGGTAACGAAATTAATGCACCAACCAGTGCCGCTGACACGCGCAGCCAATGACGATCAAGCATTACAGACATGATTTGAAACCCTTCTCCATTTTTGTACGTTCCCCTGCTGTCATATCGGCCAAAACAGGAATGGAAACACAATGCCTCCACGCTGAAGCAGCCCCGGAAAGCACGTCTCCGGTTAATGCATCAAGCGACGTTTCGACCGGACGTGCAGCGCCAATGCCGTGTGAATGGAAATTGGCAATCACCTTCTCCGCATCTTCAACACGCACAATATAACGATACTGATTCCCTGTTGTCTCGCGGCGAACAGGTTCACTATCCAGGGGCACAAGCCATTCGTCATATTGCTCGACCAGTTGTAATCTCGCCTGCCGCTCTTCATCGGCGCGTACCAGACGATCCATCGCCAGCGCCGCATGCACATCCGACAACTGGTGATTTCCGGCATAAGGCAACGCAATACCAGCGGTATCGGCATAGCGCATCTCGCAAACGCGCTGAAAAATATCACGCCGATTGCTCAGCAACATACCACCATAAGCTCCACCCCATGGTTTAGTCGCATAAAATGAGGCAATACTGATATCACCAAATCCTCCCAGTGGACAATTTTGCAAACTTCCGCCAGCGGCCTGTGCAATATCTTCAATGACAGGGCACGGCCACGCTTCTGCAACCATCGGCTCAATCAAGCCGAACGGATGCACGAGAATAATCGCATCCAGACTTGGGGCCAATGCCTGCGCACGCGCCACATGCAAACGCAAATCTTCAGCGCAGTCCATCAATACCGGTTCGACTCCGCAGGCGCGCACGGCGTGCAAAAGTGCGCGACAAGCATAAGCAGGAATTCCGACCCGCTGCACCGGCGCATCCACCTGCAATGCAAAAAGCGCCAGCATCAACGCGCTTGTACCACTATCAACGGCTGCACCATAGGTTTTCCCCGTCAATTGCGAAACCCGTGTTTCCAGCGTCTCGCTCACCGGACCCCTTGCAGTATGCCCACGCGCAATCACCTGCTGCACAGCGCGCAAACTGCCATCATCAAATACAGGTCTGGAATGGGGAATCATGGCATCAGCTAAGAATCAGGATGAATTACAACCGCACCCGAATCGGAACAAAGGCTTCGGCGCACGATAGTTTGGCCTGAACACCACGGAAATGAACCGTCGCCAGAGCAATCTCAACGATATTCATACCTTGAATATTGGTGCGTTCAATCTGCGATGCATGTGCACTCAGTGCCTTTAATTTATCCGACAGTGTGGCATGAATATCCATAAACACATGTGGCTCGAAATTCAGGGTGGATGGTGTTTCATAAGCCAGCACGTTCGGAACCAGACGTGTTGCCGATTGCGTGGCACGAGACAGAGCGCGATGATCCTGATGCGTATCCAGATGATAGTTAACCAGAACCGTATACGGCTTTATGCGTTTAACCAGCTCATCCAATACATGAATCAACGCGCTGCCACCCGGCAAATCCGTATCCTGAAAACCGCCCCAGTGCACTTGCTTGACACCGAGAATGCCAGCCGATTGCTCTTGTTCGCGACGCCGGATATCCGCATCTCCGCCTTGCGCACCATCCGTGGCCACAAAGAGATGCACTTCCGATCCGCGCCGCGCATATTCGGCAAGCGTTCCGCCGCAGCCGATTTCAATATCATCCGGGTGTGGCGCAATCGCCAGAACCTTGTTCATATCCCCTTATCTCCCATGTTTCCTACCACTTCGTTGGCTTCCGGACCAAGATTAAAAAGCAGGTCGAGAACCGATAGATGCGATGCGAAATCGCCGTGCAATTGCGTATATTTAGCTGCTTTAACCTGCTGAAAGTACAACGTCACGCCGCTTCTGGCAAATGCCTCCGCCTCAAGATAACCGCGCCCCTCCTGACCTGACAAATAAGCATCCGCATCAACAGCGGCACAAAGCTCAAGCAATCGACGGGTCGGGTCCGGGTTATCAACATGTAAATCAGAGGCGATAGAAAGCGGTGACTGACAACTCAAAAAGCCGCCGACAGCCCGAATCAACGCCACATTCAGGTCTCGCAATAATCCGTAAGGTTCATTCAGAATATCACGCAATTCCGGCCAGTAAGTTTTGAGGTATGGTGCACGCGCGTAGGCCTGTTCAATACTACCGCAAAGCTTGCGCGGCCAGCGCCGGTCAGCAACCGTCACCGCATTGATTTTCTGCGGGTAACGGTACTGCACAGGCACCGTCACCCATTGCACGCCCTGTGCCGTCTTGATGCGATTGCGATTCTGCCACTCGTTTTTTTCATATTGAACAGTATCAAGCAATATCATCGCATCGGCTATCATCCATTTATGAAAAAAACCCGGCCAGGGAAGGAAATTCGGCTGGTGAATCGTGACCAGCATCAGTCCGCCACGCGCAATAGAAAGGGATTGGCAATCATGCCACCCAGCCACTGCTGTGGCAGGACAAGACGCACCACATGCGCACCCGGGGCAAGATGTAGCGCCACCTGCATCGGCTGAGCAAGTTTTGTTGTCAACTGTTGACGCACCTGGCCATCAACAATCAAACGCACACGAATCGGCTTTTCTGCACGCACCAATTTGCCTGAATCGGGATATTCACGCAGCAGCAAATGCACCACCACGTCGCCGCTCACCTGTGCCGCATCACCGGGAAGCAGCATCTGACCCGATGCATCCTGAAGATTCAGTGTTTCAACCCGAAAATTCATCCACTTTTGCGCCCGCCACGCAACCATATGCCCCTTGTGCAACGCCTTTAAAACAGCGGCTGGAGAACGTGCTTCGGCCCAAACATCCATCGGATAATTACCTAAATATTCACCCGACTGCCCCTCTTCGTGGTAATCACCGGCAGAAACCGCCCATATAGGTTTGGCATGCAAACCAACCATATAATCAGCCATATAGCGATCCCACAAACCGCCCGGAACGGTATTCTTATCGTTATCACCGTAAAAAGCTGCAAAGGCATCGGCAGTAGGCTCGTGGAACACCCGCGCGCTGTACGGCGGGGTATTCAGTTGCACTCCCATCGGTCCCGGTCGAATACCGGATAAGGTTCCCGGATGCGACCAGATGGTAAACATCCCTTGTTTGTTCGCCGCTTGGATAAACGCAGCGTCTGCATCCACCGTTTCGCGGGCCAGCCAAGTCGCCAGAAAAGCAATAAACGATGCGAAAAGCAGCAATGCGACAGCGCGTTTCTGCCGCCGCAGAAGGATGATTAAAACCACACCGACCAGTACGCACCAGAAAATCATCGACAAGGCGAACGGGCCGCGCGCATAACGTAAATCAAAGCTTGGTAACGCACGTATCTGATCCGCTCGCTCGGGCCCCAGCGCTATAATATGACGCTCGGCGTTATACAAGGTTAAATCACGAAAGGGTATGCCTGTCCACTGATAACCGGGCGTGGATTCGGTCCCGGCCATAAACAACATCCCGGGATGGGCAAGCCGAAGCGTTGCAAGATCGTTGAAAAACTTATCCACACCCGTGACATAAAGTGACGGATGCTGCATTTGAAACCCGAGAATGTTCGGGATTGGCTCAAGACCGAGACGAATACTGAAACGATCGTGTTCGGTGAACGCCAGCACATCAATACCACGTTTTTCGGCTAATGCCGCCAGTGTTTTAAAATCATGCGCTCCGTCGGAGTGATTGCTACGCACGTCAATCAGCACGCGTAGTGGCATCTCCCCGGCAAACGACGTTTGCGCAACAAAGGACATCACACTAACGAACAAAAGAGACACCATCATCACTCTAAACATCGTTTTTCAACTCCTCATACAAAGCTTGCAAATCATCCAGCATGCGCTGCAGAGAATACGCCTGCGCGCGCTTCCGACAAGCTTCTTGCGCATCGGTTTGCAACACCACCTCGAAAGCCGCCGCCACTTGTTGCGCATCGTCGGCATCCACCACTTCACCACATTGTGTGGTCACCAGCTCACGCAAACCGCAAACATCCGACACCACGCAGGGAAGTCCCGCTGCAAACGCCTCAACCACAGCGCGTCCCATGCCTTCATTGTGCGAAAGTAGCGCAAAACAGCGGCTGGAAGCCAGATAAGGCAGCGGCTCGCACCAACCGGCA
>QILF01000123.1 GCA_003233235.1 Zetaproteobacteria bacterium | reverse complement strand
GCCCCCGGCTCGTGCCGTAGTCATAACTGAATACCGCGAAATCCGTATGTTTGTCCGCATGCCATTGCAAACGGGCATCGGCTCTGGCCCGGAATCTGTTGCTGTTGCCGGAAGCGCCACCGGATGAGGCGGTCGCTGTACCGGAAAAGCCATTGATCGGAGCGCCGACATGCACGGCCTCGACATTGACAATAGCCAGCGCGGCTACCGGAGAAAGCAGCAGGCAGGCCATCAAAAAAACCGGGAACAGTAATCGTCTCATGCCGAGGCAGCCTAGAGCCGCGTGTGGGAAGGTCAATCCACTTCCACAGGGGGAAGCCCGCAACAGGGGGACAGAAATCCATTATGCGTACAGCAAGATGCCGTCCGGCATATTGCTCAACAGAGTGTGTACCTTTTATATGGCCTTACCGCTGGTTTTAATTTCCATGTTCTTTGCATACTTGGTTAAAAAACCATCCAGTTGATTGGCAAAGGCTTTGCGGTCATTCTGATTGAGGGCGGGGGAGCCGCCGGTGTCGATGCCGCTGGCGCGCAGGGTATCCATGAAATCGCGCATATTCAGGCGCGCGCGGATGCTATCAAGGGCATACATCTCGCCGCGAACGCTTAGCGCATGGCCTCCTTTTTCGAGCACTTCGGCGGCCAGCGGAATATCGCTGGTAATCACTAGATCGCCCGTATTAAGGCGTTGCACAATTTCATTATCGGCGACATCAAAACCGGCGGCGACTTGCAGCATGCTGATATTGGAAACTTGCGGGATGCGTAGCGGTGAATTGGCGACCAGTATTAACGGCAGGCCGGTGCGTTTGGCGGCGCGGAATAGAATATCCTTAATGACTACCGGACAGGCATCCGCATCCACCCATATTTTCAGCCCCATTTCCCATCCAGACGCGGGTGAATCAGAATGGGTGCATAGATGAATACGAACAGTGCGAATGCGGACATCCACAGTGCCTGCGAAACCCCGATCCACAGCAGGTAATGTCCGCTAAACAGCAGTGGAAAAAGGACGCGTGTGCATGTGCCGAGAAACAGCGTGGAAAAAATCAGCCCTAATCCGGCTGGCGGTTGCATGATGTTTCTTCCGGTATGGCCCAGCGATACCCGCGACATCATTCCCAGCGTCATCATACCGATACCGCCGGCGGCAAATGCATGAACGGCCAGCGACGGTGAGAAACCGAACAGCAAGGACGCGGATTTCAGTCCGAAACCGAAAATAATCCATGCATAGGCCAGATACAGTACCCACAGCAGCGGTTTGTGCCAGATGCCATGCGTATGCCAGCCAGCCAGACGAATCGCATGCAGGATAAACAGTGCGCCAGCCAAGCATGCGGTCAGTAGCGGATAATTCAGAAAAATATCGCAGATGGCAAAAGCCAGAAACAGCAGGAAGACTGAAATATCCAGCCACATATAATTTTTAAGGGATATGCCATAACCAACGCCACGTTCAATAAACATCGGCATCACCCGGCGCGACAACACAAGAATCAGCGACAGAATCATGTACAAACCGATAAAAATGCCAAGGCGCTGCCCGTCGGCGAATAAACCAAGCTGGCCAAGCGCATAGATGATGTTGCCGATCAGTATAAAATACACCTTGGAAACCACCGCCATGTTTTTCCAGAGCTTGGCGCGGATAACCGGTAAAGTCAGTGCAACAGACAGGAAAACGATAAATGCATTATCTAAGATCACGGCAGCCAGCAGTGCGTTCGGGCCGGGAATGATTGCCGCAACGCGGGCCAGCAGCCAGCACAGCAGCAGTAATTTTAGTGGTAGACCATGCAGGGTTTGCATGCCTGTCCAGTTTTTGACTGCGGTGAGCAGAAAACCGGCAAGCACGGCCAGTGTATAACCGTAAATCATTTCATGCGCGTGCCAGAACATTGGTGGTGTGGTGGATGGAATGATCTGAATTGCAGCGACAATCTCTACCATCCAAATACCCATCGCGACGATGGAAAAAAGACCGGCAGCAAGAAAAAATGGCCGGAATCCCAAACGGAAAAGCGCGAAGGTATTGACGTTATGTTCCAGTGAGTTGTGTGGCATCTGTTTATGGTATCCATTTAGATTATTTGTTTAAAACAAGTTGTCAGACGAGCAGCATGACGAACTGGCATGTTGTTATTGCACAATCTTCCCGCTAAAGTGCCGCGACTTCAAGCGATTTCCATCTGATCGGTATCGCTCCTCCGCGTAAGTTTCTTAGAATTCACCCGGGATGTAACAATACACGCCAGACCCAGATCAGTCCGGATTTCTCCCGGCGGGCGGCACTGGATATTATATGACATTTGAAAAACTTGGTCTCTGCAAAGAGATTCTACGCGCTGTGCACGAACAGGGCTACAGCGAACCGACACCGGTTCAGGCACAGGCGATACCCGTTGTTCTGAAAGGACACGATATTATGGCTGCGGCGCAGACTGGAACCGGAAAAACTGCCGGATTTACACTGCCCATCCTCCAATTGCTGCAAAAAGAGCATGCCGGACACGGTCACCGTCCGATTCGTGTGCTGGTCGTCACCCCGACCCGCGAACTGGCCGCACAAATCGGTGAAAGTGTGGCTACGTACGGAAAATATCTGCCGATGCGTTCGGCGGTGATTTTCGGCGGTGTCGGTGCGCAGCCGCAGATTACCAAATTGCGTCGCGGTGTGGACGTTCTTATTGCCACACCCGGTCGGTTGCTTGATTTGGTCGGCCAGAAGGCGGCGGATTTATCAAACGTGGAAATTCTGGTTCTTGACGAAGCAGATCGTATGCTTGATATGGGGTTTATTCACGATATTCGCAAGGTGATGGCTTTGCTGCCGCAGAATCGCCAGACGCTGCTTTTTTCAGCAACGTTTTCGGATGATATTAAACGCTTGGCGAATGGTATTTTGCGTTCGCCGAAGCTTGTCGAAGTGGCGCGCAACGAAACAGTCAGCCTTATCAATCAAGTGGTGCATCCGGTTGGGAAATCACACAAGCGGGCGCTGCTTGCGCACCTTATTTCCAATCAGAACTGGAAGCAGGTGTTGGTTTTTACACGCACCAAGCACGGTGCGAACCGCTTGACCGAGCAACTCGGCAAAGACGGCATTCAGGCAGCGGCGATTCATGGCAACAAGAGCCAGACGGCGCGTACCAAAGCATTGGCTGGGTTCAAAAAGGGTGAAATCCGTGTGCTGGTCGCCACGGATATTGCTGCGCGCGGATTGGATATTGATCAGTTGCCGCATGTTGTGAACTACGAATTGCCGAATGTGCCGGAGGATTATGTGCATCGCATCGGACGCACCGGACGCGCCGGGCGTACTGGCGAGGCGATGTCGCTGGTCTGCCACGATGAGATGAAGCTCCTCGTAGCTATCGAGCGATTGATTAACAAGCAGATTGCGAAAATCGAAGTGCCGGGTTTTGTGCCTGACCCGGCAGAGGCGCGCGCCCAACATGCCAGTGGAGATGGTGCTGGTCGTGGTCATAACGGGCGCGGCAATGGCGCTCGTTCCAGTGGTGGACAGCGGCGTTCGCGCAATCAATCCTCACGAAACAGAAACAGGTCGGGCAATCAGCAATCGCGTGCCGGGAGTTCATCATCGCGTCGCCGACGCAGCCAGTAAGCTGAAAAATAGCAGCTTGCAAGGCGAAGATGTCTTCGCACTGTAATATTTGCCGAGTGACCCCGACCAAGCCGTACTGCCGGCGTAGCCGGAACACCCAAGGAGGAAGAGTGATGATGAAACGAATGACGATGTTTGCTGTGGCGATGGGCTTTGTACTTGCTTTGGCCGTGACGCCGGCACTGGCCGGAGGAGACCATAACGGTATGATGAATAATCCGTGCAATCCGTGTGCGATGAAGATGATGAAGGGGCACAATCCGTGTAATCCTTGCGCTATGAAAGATATGAAGGGCCACAACCCGTGTTCGATGAAGGGAGATATGAAGGGTCATAATCCATGCAATCCGTGCTCAATGAAGATGATGAAGGGCCATAACCCGTGTTCGATGAAGGGTCATAATCCATGCAGTATGAAACATAACCCTTGCGGCATGTGAATCTCTGCAAGCAGAGAATAGGTGTGCTGAAAATGATAGCACTGAAATCAGCCGGAGATGAAAGTCTCCGGTTTTTTCATGTTTAAGGAAGCTCTCATCCACCCAGACTTTTGCAAGTGGCTCTTTAGAGCTTCCTTAAGGAGGTGCTGATCAATTCATGGATTTGCATTTTACATTTATAATGCACCAACTCGGCGTTGCAATGTTTCGCAATAGCCGTGCTATTA
>QILF01000003.1 GCA_003233235.1 Zetaproteobacteria bacterium | reverse complement strand
CCATGCGCAGCAGCACGCCCCAACCGCCCGGCCCCGGATTTCCGGAGCAGGCACCATCGGTAAATGCTTCGACGACAGGTTTATCGTTCATTTGTTAATCCTTTTCCAAGTGCACGGTGCGTGTCGGGAAAGCAAAATCGAGGTGCATGGATTCGAGTAATTGCATGATTTGCATGTTTACTTCCTGACGGACTTGCAGATATTCGCTCCAGTCGGTTGAGGCGGAGAAGTAATAGAGGAAAATAGACAGCGAGGAATCTTCGAATTCATCGAATTTGACCAGTTTGAAGTGTTTATCGACGCCCGGATGCGCATCAAGCAGCGCCTCGATACCTGAAATGGCTTGTTGCATTTGCGTTGGTGTGGTGCTGTAGGTCAGGCCGATGCGCATTTTGATGCGGCGTTTGGCGCGCGCATCAATATTGTCGATGACCATATTGGCGAGTAACGAATTGGGTACATTTACGAGTGTTTGCGCGAACGTGCGGATGCGCGTTGAGCGGAAGCCTATTTCTTCGACGACCCCCTCAAATTCGCTGGTTTTTATCCAGTCGCCAATGCTGAACGGACGGTCGATGAGTATCATCACCGAGCCGAATACATTGGCAATGGTATCGCGTGCGGCCATGGCCACGGCGATGCCGCCGATGCCGAGTGAGGCGATCAGGCCGGAGATGGAATAACCCATATTCTGGGCAATGACCAGCACGGCAGTGATGGCGGTAAATATTTTCAAGGTTTTGGCAATGAACGGAACCAGTTGATCGTCGAGTGAGGATTCGGTTTCGGCGGCACGGGCGCGAAAATATGCGGCCAGTCCGTCAATCAAACGCCAGAAAAACCATGTGCTGATAATGAGTGTTAACGCGCGGCCAAGATGATCCATAAGCGGCATAAGTGGAAAAATAGTCGGCGGTGGATTGAGCACATGCAGGGTGGCTAAAACACCGAGGGTGTAGAGCAGCCATCCAGCCGGTTTTTCCGCAGCTTCAAGCAGCATATTGTCGAGCGGGGTTTCGGTGCGTGCGGCGAGTGTCTGGGCGAGGTGGTGGAATAGCTTAATCAGCCAGCGGCGGCAGACGATGGTGATGAATAAAATCAGCATGGCTGCCAGCCAGCGGGATGCCGGAATATCAAGCAGCATCCAATCCTGAATATATTGCCACCCTGCCTGCATTATTGTATCTCCTCTGTGCGTGATTCACTTTGATGTTCGTTACATTGGCACAAAGTGTGCCGCAGTTGGGAAAAGTCGTACAGACCGGTATCGTGACCATCGTCGAAACTGATTTTCAGCGCATAGTTGCCGACCGGATCAATGGCGCTGATACGTATATTCTGTTTGCCGGTAATCACCTTCGCTTGCGCCGGGGTATGACCACGGCAACTGGCGCACGGGCAACGCACGCGCAAGTGCTCGTGGCTGTAACGGCTTTGGTGACCGTCCGACCAGTCGATTTCCAGATGGCCGTCGGCAGCGTAATTACGGATGGCCGTAGGCAGGGTTTGTGGCATACTACCTCCGTGGTACTGTTTCGTGTCTGCTGTTCTGGTGAATAGAACAACGATGCTACGTGCAAGGAGGATGAAATGAGCGACCCGGCATTGCAAGGACTGGTTCAGGATAGAGATGCTATGTGCGCGCTGGTCGGGCGGCAGGTTCGCTATCTTGGCGAGATTTATGAAATCACCGACGTCGTGTTTGACGAGGACATGATGATTCTGTCCTCTGATTCAGGCACTGAAATGCAGGAAGACAGCTACGGGCGCGCGCACCGGCGCGTGCCGAAGGTGCAGAATCTGCGTTTTCGCGATGCCTCCGACCAGCCGACACAGGCTTGGGAGGATGTATCCTTTCTTGATGGTCCGATTATCTAGATTCTTACTAGCTTACTGAATTCTGAGCTAGAAGTGCCGTTTGCTGCGGGTTTTCAGCCGCCAGAGGCTTGTTTGTCGTCAGTTGTATTGAGCGAACGGGCAATATCATCAAATGTGGCATAGGCATCCTGCGTGTCTTTTTTCGGAATATTCAGTTTTACCCAGCGTACGAGATCAATCCACATGCGGCTGATTTCTCCGCGACTGGGCATAATTCCCGCATGCGGCAGTTCCATGGTAATCACCGGAATGCGGTGTTGTATCCCGGCACAATTACCCAGCGAGCCGGGATATGTGCCGAGTAGTTTCAGATGCAGATAACCCATGCGATGCGGTGCCTCCGGAGGCCCGTCAAAATCCAGCACGCCGTACGGCGCATGCACGGAAATAATCACATCCGGCTGAAAGCTGCGAATTTCCTCGTACAGCCAACGTGATTCCGGTTCGCTGAGTGCTGCTTTGCCGGGGTAGCGACGCGGATCTTTATGCGTGCGCCGCTGCCAGTAGTCACGTGTCTGATTTTTCCAGTCCGGGGTTGGAAAATTTCGATTCAGATCGACACCATTGGCATTTAAGCGGGATGATCTTCTTTGCAGTAGACCATCGGGATTGAGCAATGGTACGACATGCCAGTGAAACAGCCCTGAATGGTAGCGATCCAGTTTTTTCATCCATTTAAATATGATGCTGACTGCGGAATATTCATCGCCGTGGATACCGCCGATGAGTAGCACACGCGCTTGCGGTGTTCTGCGCGCCATTGGCGGGTATTCTTTAAATAAGATGGCTTGACCGCGTACTGATTCTGCGCCGGAAAGCGTTAATTTTTCCTGTTTGCAGCCGTGCACGCTGACGCTGCCCAGCTTGCGACCGATTTTCCCGCATTCCAGACTTACCGGATCAATCTCGCGGACGGCGACAGTGCTTTGCACTGATTTGGCCGTGGACATACGCGGTGTGCCATCGTGGTTTGTTCCGGCAAGTGCGAGTCCCGGCAGGAGAGTGAACGCAATCAGCGCTTCTTTAATAAGCCTCATGGTTAGCCAGTTTGGGGCGGAGAATGCATTCGTCAATGCGGAATATTGTGTATCAGGTCGAGGCATTTGTCGGCCTTGCTGCGGGTTAGCGGCTCCACGTCGGGATTTGTTGCAAAAGCTGCGGCCAGTTATTACCCGGTGTAATCGTGCCGCCGCAAACATCGCGTTTGGCTCCGGTGACGCTGCTTAAGGTGTTATTTTGGCCGAGCAGTGTTTGATTGGCGAGAATGGCGAACGACACAGCTTCGACGGCTTGTGCCGGAATGCCGGTTTCATCGGTGGTGGCGACACTGGCCGGTGCAAGTCGCGCGGTGAGGAGGGAAAGCAGATGCCGGTTGCGTACACCGCCACCGCAAATCAGCCAGCGCTGCGGTTTACTGGCAAGAAATTGAACGCTATCGGTGATACAGCGAACGGTAAAGGCGGCGGTTGTGGCCATTCTGTCCGCATCGGAAAGCTGCGGCCATGCGGTGATTTTCATCAGTATATCGCTGCCGAATTCCTCGCGTCCGGTGGATTTCGGCGGGCTGCGTTGCAAAAACGGATGTTGCATCAATGTTTCCAGCAGTGCTTCGCATATTTGACCGGAAGCCGCCAGTTCACCGTCAGCATCATAGCCATTCCGTCCGTCGCTCAGTTCCAGCATCAGCGCATCCATCAGCATATTGCCCGGCCCGCAGTCGAAGCCGCTGGTTTCACCGTTTTTGCCGAGCCAGGTGATATTGGCGATGCCGCCGATATTTAGAATGGCGGTATTTTGTGTTTGCGAAGCAAACAACCGGCGATGCGCAAACGGAACCAGCGGCGCACCTTGGCCACCGGCTGCCATGTCGCGGCTGCGAAAATCGGAAACCGTGGTGATGCCGGTTTTTTCGGCGACAATCGCTGCGCTGCCGGTTTGCAGCGTGAACGGATGTCTGGCGCGTGGCCGGTGGCGAATCGTCTGCCCGTGGCAACCAATGGCGGCGATGTCCGAATCTTGTAAACCGGTTGCGGAAATCGCACTCAACGTCGCCTCGGCAAACGCCTGTCCCAGCAGCACATTCAGTTCGCCCATTGTATCAATTTCGTTGATGCCGGGTTCGGCTAAACGTAAAAGCGGTTCGTGTAATTCGGCAGGCATAGCATGCTCGGCAAAGTGTACAAGCTCAGGCCGCTCATTCATGCGCACAATCGCAACATCAATGCCGTCGCAGGATGTTCCGGACATGATACCGATGAGCAGTGGTTGTTTTAGTTTCATAAAAACATCCAAACGATAACTAAAGTGGCTGTTTCATTCTAATTTGTGTCCTCCGTTTTTTCCTTGTTGTTGGATATTAAAAGACCAAAGAGCCACTTGCAAAAGTCGTGAGCGGCAATCTGCTTCCCCACTTCGGCGTATTTTCAGGCTGAATCTTCGAGGCATGGAACCACCATGCC
>QILF01000069.1 GCA_003233235.1 Zetaproteobacteria bacterium | reverse complement strand
TTGCGTAATCGAGAACGCGCTGGTCTTCATCCGCGTCTTTCTCCCGCAACATCGGGACAATCACAATCTGATGCGGCGCGATTTGCGGCGGGCAGCGTAGGCCGTCATCATCACCATGTGTCATGATAACCCCGCCAATCATCCGCGTTGATGTGCCCCAGCTTGTGGTGTGGCAAAGCTGCTGGTCGCCATTTTTATCCTGATATTTGATACCCGCAGCTTCGGCAAAGCTAGTGCCGAGATAATGCGATGTTCCCGCCTGCAAGGCTTTGCCATCCTGCATCATCGCTTCGATCGAATAGGTCGTCACAGCACCGGGAAACCGTTCATTCTCCGGCTTTTCTCCGGCAATTACCGGCATCGCCAGCGGCCCTTCGGCGAAGGCACGATACATTTCAAGCGCGCGCAGCATCTCCTCCATCGCGCCTGCTTCGTCGGCATGGGCCGTGTGCCCCTCCTGCCAGAGAAACTCGCTTGTTCTTAGAAACATCCGCGTCCGCATTTCCCAGCGCACCACGTTGGCCCATTGATTGACCTTCAGCGGCAAATTGCGCCAGCTTTGCACCCAGCGCGCCATCGCCGCGCCGATGAGCGTCTCCGATGTGGGGCGGACAACCAACGGCTCTTCGAGCTTGGCCGCAGGATCGGGCACGAGCTTGCCATCAACGCCCTTTAGCCGGTGATGAGTGACAACCGCCATTTCCTTGGCAAAGCCATCAACATGGTCGGCTTCTTTTTCAAAGTAAGACAGCGGAATGAAGAGCGGAAAATAGCAGTTATCAATACCGGCGGCCTTGATTTCCTTGTCCATCAAAATCTGGATGCGCTCCCAGATGCCATAACCCCAGGGCTTAATAACCATACAGCCGCGCACACCCGATTCCTCGGCAAGGTCGCCCTCGGATATTACTTCGAGATACCATTTGGCAAAATCATCGGCGCGGCGCGCCTGCAAGGCATGTTTAATCAATGTGTTATCCGAATCTCAATGTGATCCTGACCAAATCACCCACGCGGATCAATCCTCGCCCAGACGGTCAATCTTGGCTTGTAACTCCGCCATTTGGCGCTTTAGCTCGGCGATGTCATCAGGTTTCTTGCCTTCATCGCCCTTGCCTTTTCCAGCCCTGCCCGGAACCAGCGCATCGCAACTCGATATTCTGCTTTGCAATGTCGCCGAAAGGGCCGGATGTGATTGCGGTCTCAAGCACATTTTGCACTTGCTTCTGGTTCTTACGGAAATTCTCCATCGAGCTTTCAAGAAAGCCGGGCACCATGGATTGCATCGAATCCCCATACAGCCCGATCAATTGCCGCAAGAAACCTACCGGCAACATGCTCTGGCCGCCCGCTTCTTCGTCCATGATGATCTGGGTGAGCACATTATGGGTAATGTCATCGCCGCTTTTGGCGTCAACCACCTGAAACTCGACATCCTTGCGTGTTAACTCGGCAAGGAAATCCAGTGTGATATATTTGGACGAATCGGTATTATAAAGCCGCCTGTTGGCATATTTCTTGATAATAATAGGGTCGCCCTTGCCGCCCTTACCTTTGGCCTTACTTTTGGAACGCGCCATTTTCTAAATCCTGTCTGTCAGCATCGACGCACCTAGCACCAGAATATAGTGCGCCGCAACATTTCTTATCGCGCTTTGATTGATGGCTGCGAAAAGTGAATGGTTTTGCATGAATCGTCCATGCTACCTCGCAATAACCTCGCCATCGCAGATATGCACATACACGCTGGGCAGCTTTTACATATACCCGATGATCTTGAGCATGGAAGTAAATGGAACGACCTGAAATTACTTTGGTGATGGCATTCCTATAATATAATTACAAAATTGAGACATTTATGTCGCCCCTTCCATCTTGCGTATGCCTGACACCTGATTTTTGCTCGCAGCACAAAAACGTGGCAAATCGGCAACAGGGTCAATGAAAGGTACTTTTTTTTTAAAGCACCCCTTGAAAACACCATGCGGCTTGGCCTAGGCGGAACATAACGTCGATGTATCTTCGATGAACATCTATATAGCTGGGGAGTTATAATGAAAAAATCTAGTTTATGGGTCGCGGGTTCCGCGATCAGCTTGGCACTGTGCACGAGCGCACCTGTGATGGCACAGGACGAGCAAGCAGCGGAAGAAACCGCAGCTGAAGAAGAAGCCACTGAGGAAGAAGAGGAAGAGGGGAAATCTATTATCGTTACCGGTTCGCGCATTGCGCGTCCGAACCTCGACTCAACCGTCCCGATTACAGCACTGCCTGTTGAAGAGCTCTTGGATTCGGGTGACATCAGTCTTGGTGATGCGCTGAATGATCTTCCTTCATTGCGTTCAACCTTCAGCCAATCCAACTCGAACCGCTTCATCGGTACATCAGGCCTCAGCCTTCTTGATCTTCGCGGGCTTGGCACATCACGCACGCTGGTTCTGGTCAACGGCCAACGCCACGTAACAGCGCTTCCCGGCGATTTCCGGGTTGATGTGAACACTATTCCATTCGAACTGCTTGAGAGCGTCGAGATCGTGACTGGTGGTAATTCGGCTATTTATGGTTCGGATGCTATCGCCGGCGTTGTGAATATCAAACTCCGTAAAGACTATGATGGCTTTCGCTTGACAGGTCTGGCATCAATTTCTGGTCGAGGCGATACTGGGCAGCGTTCGCTCGGAGGCATTTTCGGTAAGAACTTTGCCGATGGTCGTGGTAACGTAGCTATTGCGCTTGAATATGCCGGTTCCGAGCCATTGTTTAACAGTCAGCGTGATTTCCAGACAGGGGCTTTTTCTGGCCGCACACAGTTTAATCGTGGCCCCGGTCCAAATACATTCAACTTCTTCACCGGCATTCGAAATGGCAATATTTCGGATGGCACGAATGTTCTGAGCGTTTTCTGCCGTGCTGACCTCGGCGTTTTTAATGGTTTTGATCTTGCAACGGCAAATCGTTGTGCATCAGACTCTCTGGGGCTTGTTGACAATGGCAACGGCCGCGGTGCCAATGCACTGTGGGTTTTCAACGATGATGGCCGGTTGGTACGGAATACGCCTGAACTTGATCTTCGGCGTAACGGCAGCAACAACACCGTAGGTGGCGTGGGCTCTACATTGCGCAACACTGGTCAGCTGCGCCCCGGCCTTGATCGTTACACGGGAAACCTGTTGGCGCGATATGAATTTTCGGAAGCAGCGGAAGTTTTTCTGGAAGCAAAATATAGCCGTCTGGATGCTTTGCAGGAAGGTCAGCCAACTTTCCGGTTCTTCGACGAAGTCATTCAGTATGACAATGCCTTCTTGAATCCGGCAGATGCAGCTTTCATTCGCGACGAACTTGCTTTACCGGTTGCCCTTGGCGGCAACCCCAACGGTTTTGATTATTCACGGTTCAATATTGATTTCGGCGGACGCTCTGAAAAAAACAAGCGTGAAACCTATCGCATTGTCGGCGGTTTACGTGGCAATTTCAATGACGATTGGCGATATGAAATTACGGCGAACTACGGTCGTTTGGAAACATTCCTTGCTTCGCGTAACCAGCTCGTCGAGGCAAATTTTGCTAATGCGGTGGATGCAGTATTCGATCCGGGTAACCCTGGTAATATCGTATGCCGCATTAATATTGATTTAGATCCTACCAACGACGATCCTGCCTGTGTGCCGATCAACATATTTGGCATCGGTAACGCGTCGCAAGCAGCTTTGAACTATGTAAACTTCACATCAACACGTGAAGAATTTGCAGAGCAGTTCATTGTCAGTGCTTTTGTATCGGGCGATTCGTCGCAGTTGTTTGAATTGCCGGGCGGTCCGATTGGATTCGCACTTGGTGCGGAATACCGTCAGGAACGATCCTTTTCCGACTTTGATGATTTTACGCAAGCCGGCAATACGTTCCTGAACATCATTCCGACATTTGATCCTCCCAAATTCGTTGAGAAGAGTGTCTTTGGTGAAATTCGTATTCCAATTGTTTCGGATATACCTTTTTTGAATGAGCTGACTATTGAGGCTGCAGCGCGTTACTCGGATTACAATACCCGGGCAGATAAGACATTCGCGTGGAATGTTGGCGGCATCTACTCACCATTCGACGGTCTGCGCGTCCGTGCAAACTATTCTCGTTCGGTGCGTGTGCCAAATCCAAGCGATTTGTTCTCGCCAGCGTCGCAGAATTTCGCGTTCCTCGCCGATCCTTGTGATACCCAAAATATCAATCAGAACGGCCCCAACCGGTTAGCAAACTGTGCGGCCATCGGTTTAGGTCAGGCTACAGGGTTTGTGAATACCCCAGCGCGTGCCCAGTCACTTCCATTCTTGACTGGCGGCAATCCACAATTGGAAGAAGAGACATCGGATAGCTATACGATCGGTTTTATTGCCGAACCGGCTTTCCTTCCGGGCTTTACGTTCTCGGCTGATTACTACAATATCACCGTCAGCAATGTTATCGGCGCTGTTGGTGCACAAGCGGTTCTCAACAACTGCTTCGATGCTGATCCTGGCAACTTCCCGAACAATAACTTTTGCCCGTCAATTTTCCCACGTGATCCGGCGACCAATTTCTTTGCTGACCCAGTATTGCAAGGTGGTTCATTCAACTTTGCGGGATTGGAAGTGCAAGGTATTGATGCAATCGCCCGGTTCCGCAGGACTTTTGACAATGGCGATAGCGTGAGAGCCAGCTTTATTGCAACCTATGTTCTGGAAAATATAGGGTTCCTCGACATTGCAAACCCGACTGTACCTAATCGGTTCCAGAGCGAATTGGGCAATCCGACGTTCGCCGCAACATTCCAGGTTGATTACACTTGGGGTGATCTGACAATTGGATATGACGTCCGTTATGTCGGTCGTCAGACAATTGGCGCCTATGAAAGCCGGTTCGAATTTAACGGCCAGGTCCCGCTTGATCCAAATGCATTTGGACGCAGCTACTATCCTGACGTTTTCACCCACGATGTTCGCCTAGACTTCCGTGCGAATGATAAATTCACATTCTATGCGGGTGTCGATAATATCGGTGATCGTCTACCACCGCTTGACCTAAATGGAACGGGCGCGGGTAGCGCTATTTTTGACAATATCGGCCGCACATTCTTCGCTGGTTTCCGCTGGAATATGTGATCAGGTAAACTTTTAGAAAGGGCGCTGCTGATAATTCAGTAGCGCCCTTTTTGCTGTCTGATAGAGACACAATCCTTCGCCTATGAAATCCAGTGATGCAGATAGCGAAAACCCAATATAGTCAGCAGTTCATACTGCGAAAGGCCGGAAGCCGCGGTGCATCGCTGCAAATCATACTCTAGGTCAACCCAATCGCCTTCGCGCAATCCGGCAGCGGCGGCGACGTCCAGCGTAACCATATCCATCGATACTCGGCCAATAACGGGCAGAGATTCTCCGGCGAAGCTGGCTCCGCCCTTGCCTGAAAATGCACGCAAATACCCGTCGGCATAGCCGAGCGCGATAGTTGCCACACGTGTTTCGGATTTGCAGATATGCGTGGCATTATAACCAACCGGTGAACCGGCTGGCAGTGTGCGAACCTGCAAAACCTGCGCTTGCGGGAAAGCCACCTGCTTTATCATTGATTGCATTTCGGCCCGAGGCACCCCGC
>QILF01000081.1 GCA_003233235.1 Zetaproteobacteria bacterium | reverse complement strand
AAATTACCGCAACGACCAATTTCGAACTGGCCATCGGAACCGGCAGCGTTAGCGGGCAAGTCACCCGTACTACGGCAACCGCCACCGCAACCACCGGCGAGACATTTGCCAATCTGACCGGCTACTGGAGATTGGATCAGGCCAACGCCCTAGATAGAACCAGTGCCGTGGATTCCTCGCTCAATGCCAACGCCCAAAATGCTACGCTGACCAACTTCGCCTTCAACGGCAGCACCAGCGATTGGTCCAATAGCGCAGCTATCATTGGCGGCATGACAACCGGCCAAGCTATCAACGACAACGCAATAACCAACCCCTTCAGCACAGTAACGTTTGCCGATGCGCAAGGAGATAATTTCGCGCTTACCGTCACCTTGGATTCGGCAGCCAAAGGTATATTTACGCAGGCATCACTGACTGCATCCGGATTTACCGATAATGGCAGCGGCGTTTATAGCCACGCATCGACCTCTGCCGCACTTGCCCAATCGGCCATTCAGTCGCTGGTCTTCCAGCCGACGCAGAATCACGTCGCTGTCGGCGCAACAGATACCACCACATTCACCATCACCACCGATGACGGCAAGGTCAGCGGCACATCAACGGATGCGACAACGACCGTGATTGCCACTTCCGTCAATGATGCACCAACGCTTTCCGGCACGACGGTTCCGGGTGCAATTACCGATGTCCAGACCAGCACTGTTTTCTCCGGCATAGCGGTTGCCGATGTTGATGTGAATACAAGCGTCTCGGTAACGATTGCCCAAACCCTGAGCAACGGCGCAGCAGACACCGCGTTTGCCAACGGTACATTCACGATATTGGGTATCGGCGGATACAATTTCGTTCAGAATGCAGGTACAGGAACCTATACGCTGAGCGGAGCCACGCAGGCGCAAGCGCAGGCTTCGCTGCAAGCGATGGTGTTCACACCGACAGCCGGGCAGGCCGCACCGGGCGCAACGGTGGCGACAACATTCAAACTGGATGTTTCCGATGGCATCGTTTCCGCAGGGCAGGATGCGACAACGGTGCTGACGGTCAGCAATCCCAACGCTCCAGCCAACGCCCCGGCAACGCCAAACAGCGATAATACTACCACCGGCATATCTTCAAGTGCGCTTGATCTTACCGCAGGTGGAATCTTTGACGTGCATAGCGTCGCAACAACAGTCTCAATAAATAACACGTCAAATGCCAGCGTCGTTTCAATCACCGATACGCCGATTCTGGACACCGTGCGCCAGTCGTTTGCCAACTCGGCAGCCAATGACCAACCCGCGAATGTACTCAACAACACAAGCACTGCGGACGAATCGACAACAGCGGGCGAACCGTTTGATATGAATCTGTCTGATGTGAATCTGTTTGATGTGAATCAATTCGACGTGAATACCCTGCCCGCCAGCAGTGCCGGAAATGAGCAACAGACACCTGCCCAAAAGCACACTGCCGCGCAGCAGATGACGCAACAGCGAATCGTTCAGCAGGAAACCGTTCAGCAAAAAACCGCCCAACAGCCTGTCCGGCGGTCAATAGATCAACAAACAACGGTTCAAAAGGCCGCTCAGGCAGCTCGACTACCCGCATCCGGAAAAGCACCATTGCCCGGCAGTGCATCGCTTGCCGGTCTTGGTGCTGCAATCGACAACCTGAATCTGGATGCAGACCTGCGCGATCAGATCACACTGATTTCGCCCGACCGCTTTCAGCTTCTTTTTTCCGAAAATAAAACCACAAAAGGCAACACCACCTACGCGGCAACACATCCGGACGGCAAACCACTGCCGGATTATATCAGGATTGATGCACAAAACGGAAAAATCAGTATCCAGCGCGCGCTTGCCCCTGCCGGGCTGAGCGATGTGGCACTCAAAATATCACGGATTATCCGCAACGGCGGGGTGGAAGACGTGAAATCGGCTTCCGTCAGGATTAATCTCGACAGGGAAAGCAAAGGAGATCCGGACGGCAATAAATCCGCCTGAATCGCCATACCGCATATAACCAAAGTTATAGTCATGTGAACCATGATTATATTGACAGAATTTAAGATCTCGCCGATGTTAGCGATATAGGTAGAGCGGTATGGTTTGATTTTATGATTCTGGTTCTGATGACTTGGTTCTATTAAATCTAACCCGCCGCACTCACCAACGGAGGCAACAATCGTGGCAAGCAACGAGATAAGTGTGACAGGCAAAAGCAAGCGCGTAAAAATGACCAACGGCAAACTGAAAACCGCTGCCGGTGGCCCGATGCTGGCGCTGGAGCCGCGCATTCTGCTTGATGCCGCAATCGGCGATGCGGTTGCCAAGGTTGCCGATGGCGTTGTCCATCAAGCCGACCCCGCTGCACACAGCAACGCTCAAGCCGCTTCCAAAGATATTCTGCTTGCACTGGCCCCGATGGGGCGCGATATGGTTGGCAGAGAACAAACTCGCCGCGAGGTTATCTTCGTTGATGCGGGTGCAAAAAACATCAAAGAACTGCTCGGCAAAGCCACCCCGCAACGGCAGGTGGTGGTGCTCAATCCGAATCGCGACGGAGTACAGCAAATCACCCGCGCCCTCGCACGCATGAAAAATGTCGATGCGATTCATATTTTCTCGCACGGCGAAGGCGGCAAAATCCAGCTGGGTAAAGGCGAACTGTCGCTGGCCAATATTCAGAAATATCAGAAGCAGCTAAAGCAGTGGGCGGCGCATATGAGCAATGCCGCCGATATTCTGATTTACGGCTGTAATGTCGCCGAAGGTCAAAGAGGGGCTGATTTCGTGCGCATGCTGGCCCAGCTCACCCAGGCCGATGTTGCGGCCTCTACCGATTTAACCGGTGCGAAGAATCTCGGTGGCGATTGGGATTTGGAGGATACCGTTGGTCATATCGAGACCAATCTGGCGCTCTCCGTGCATGGCCGTGAGCAATACAAAGAAACCCTCGCCGTTACCCCCAAGACCGATACCGCCGGAGCATTGGGAACCGACCTTATTTTTAGTGCAGCGAATCGGGATTATGTGGAGGTTGCAAGTGCCGTTGCGATGATGCCGAACAACGACACAGTCACGATTGAGGCATGGGTTAAAATGAACTCTATTAACGGTTCAGTTCAAACCATCGTTTCGTCTGACTTTAATAACGCAGATACCAATGGTGCAGGCTGGGAGTTTCTGGTTAGTCAAACTGGATATCTCTGGTATCAGCAGAAGGGCCCAACGACAGCCACTGTGGATTTTATGTTTGTGAAAACGACAGGCGCAAATAAATTGGCTGCAGATGGTCAATGGCATCATGTTGCCGTAACCCGTGACAAAAACATCAGTAATTTCGGCACTCAGGTCGCCTTCTACCTTGATGGCGTGAAGACGACTGGTGATGATCGTTCAGGAGCCTCCAATGCGACGACAAACACACACCAGACCGCCATGCAAGCTAAACCGGTGTATATTGGCGCGCGTGTTGTACAAATCGATACCCCTGTTGTGAAAACCATGCGGCACTTCTTCGATGGTCATATTGATGAAGTTCGCATATGGAAGACGGCACGCACGCAAGCGGACATCCAAGCAACCACCAATTTTGAACTGGCTGCCGGAACAGGGGGTGGGCTAGCCAATGCCGGAACGAGCCTTGATGTGGTGGGCAATACCGAATCATTCTCCGATCTGGTCGGCTACTGGAAAATGAATCAGGCCACTGGCTTGGACACAAGCGTTGCCGTGGATTCCTCGACAACAGCCCAAAATGGCGCACTCAATCATGCCACAGGAACAGCAGGAACAAATCCTCCTCAAAACAATTTCACGGCCGCAGCTGGCTTCGCCTTCAACGGTACGACTTCTGATTGGAATAATACCTCGCCAACGGCAACAGCAACAAGCCTGACCACCATTCTTGAGGATGCCGCTACACCAACAAACGGATCAACTACCGATTCAACAACCATCGCCACATTGACCGCTAATTTCGCCGATGTTGACCCTGCCAATCGAACCACGACAGGCCTTGCCATTACCGGCGTTAATAGTAATGGAACGCTTTATTACTCGACAAATACGGGTACTTCATGGACCAGCATTACCGGCTTGAGCGATACAAACGCCCTGATTCTGGATAATGCATCCACCAATATGATTTATTTTAAACCGACTGCAAATCTCAACACCGCCACTACGCCCATCACTGATGCGATCACCTTCCGTGCATGGGATGGCAGCGATGGTAGAACCAGCGGCGCAACCGCTGTGAATATCACACAAGGCAGCACTGCCCCCACCACACCAACCGTCGCCGCAGCAACCGCACCTTCCGCGTATGGCGCAGCCGACACGGTGGGGATTGCCATTACTGCCGTCAACGATCCGCCAACCCTGACTACAGTAACCGCCTTTACCGGCACTGAGGACATCGCAAAAACCATCACCTTTGCTAATTTGATAACCAACGGTAATGAGGCTGATATCGATGGTACGGTGACTGCATTTGAGGTGCAGGCGGTATCTACCGGAACCCTGACCATCGGTGGCACGGCATATAATGCTACCACCAACAACACTATTTCCAGCGGTACGGATGCAATCTGGACACCGGCAGCCAATGCCAACGGCTCCCTCAATGCCTTTACTGTCAAAGCCAAGGATAATGGCGGCCTGCTGTCTACGTCCCCGGTGCAGGTCACGGTAA
>QILF01000009.1 GCA_003233235.1 Zetaproteobacteria bacterium | reverse complement strand
CCTGAATTTTTAAAAAGCCTGCGGTCAATTCGTGCGGATAATTTGCAGGCGAATCAGAAAATTACGTTCCCGATGCAAGCCGGAAGCTGCCGTAATTGCGCTGGAAAATTCATGTGCGGCTTTTTGCACGGCTGCCAGTGTGACGCTTTCGCCGATACTGATATTCAGCTCCGTTTGTGCTTCGTGAACATAAATTACCTGTTTTTTGTCGTTCGCTTCGGGTTGCATGTTCAGGCGTATCGGAGCACTGGTTGACGGCGGACGGGTGGTGGATGCGGTACTGCCGAGAGCGGGAAGCATTTCCATTGCTCCTTGAAAATCAGGCGAATCTGCGTCGCGTGCAAACCACGGGCGGATTTTCAAATGTACCGTATTTTCGGCAAGCAGGATTGCGGTCACATCGAAACCGGCAGTGATTTCAGTATATTCTACGTCATCGGATTCCTGAATGATGCCATAACGCGCCAGATAGCGGCGCACGCCTGCACGCTCGCGGCGCACTTCTCCGATCTCAATCCGACTGATTTTCCCGGACGTTGTGCGTAGCGAAAGTTTTTGTTGATGGTGGTTTGAGAGAATGTTTTTATGCGTTTGGTTTTTATACGTTTGAACACGCATCCAACCGCCGGAAAGTTGTACGGCAGAGTTGTTTTTCTGCCTTGCATCCTGTTCCGACATCTCAATATGAAGGATCAGCCCTTCGCTGTTTTCGTCCGCAGCTTTTGCGGGTTGAGCAAACAAAAGAAGTATTCCTGCGATGATTGAAAGCAATGCAGGCATGCGGTGGTGATGCAGGCGACAGGTCACGATACTTGTGCATCCTCGTCAAAATCTTTTGCCGATTCGGTCAGACTGGCTGGATCTTCGTGGATAATCACCTCGGAATCCGGATATGCTTTACGAATTTTTGCCTCCACCCGGTCGGAAAGGGCATGCGCGCGATGTAACGTCAGCTCATCGTCCAGCTCCAGATGCAACTGAATGAATGTGGTGGTTCCGGCACGACGGGTGCGCAGATCGTGCATGCCTTTTACATGTTTGCAGGACAGAACAATGTTGCGAATTTGCAAGCGTTCGTCATCGGGAAGTTCGTGGTCCATCAGATCGGCGATGGCCGACTGGGAAATCTGCCAGGCGCTGTACAGAATGAAGACGGCAATGGCGATGGCGAATAAGGAATCGAAACCGGACCAGCCGTAAGCGGCCAGCAGCAAAGCGGCAATCACACTGGCATTGACCAGCACATCGGTGCGGTAATGCAGGGCATCGGCTTTGATGGCGGTGGAGCCGGTTTTTCTGATCACATGCCCTTGAAATGCAAGCAGCAGCAAGGTGGCGATTATCGAAAATACCATCACCCCGATACCGACGTTAATTACACCAATCGGTTGCGGGTGAAAAAAGCGGGAGATGGCTTCAAGGACAAGAAATCCGGCTGATCCGGCAATAAATGTGGCTTGCCCGAGACCGGACAGTGCTTCTGCTTTACCGTGCCCGAAGCGGTGTTCGTGGTCTGCGGGGGAAAGAGCATGACGAACGGCGAGCAGATTGAACAGCGAGGCGGCAACATCGAGGGTGGAATCAATCAGTGTGGCCAGCATGCTGACCGAATCGGTCCACAACCATGCAACCAGCTTGGTCGCAATCAGAATGATCGCTGTGGCTGTCGAGGCATAAGTAGCCAAACGCATCAAGCGTGCTTTTTCGTTCGTTGCAGACGATGATTTCATGCGCTTAGTGTACGGCGTGCTGTTGACGAAGAAAGGGCTTATTTTCATTCAGGAACCGACTGCAAGCCGGTTCCTGAATGTCACCTTGCTGTGACCCGATAACCTAAATTATCGGGTCGCGCCGCCAGCCGGACCGCCAGTTGTTGCGCGAGGTGTGGTTTTCCCGGCCTCCGCAGCGGCTTTACTCACCTTATCAATAGCAATCTTGAAGGAGGTTGATTTCACATCTTTTATACCGCCGTTCTGGATAATCCGCGACACCTTGATTGCCACGTCGGTCAGACCGACAGGTGCAAGGTCACGGCGGATGTTGATTTCGCCGCTTTCCGCATCCACCCGGATGTAATTCGGCAGTGGTGAGCCGTCCGCACGTGTGGCTGTGTAGATAATATCGCCGCGAATGCCTTTGATGTCGGGGAATCGAACCTGAAAGCGGTCACGTGAAATGACGATGATTTGATTACTTAATCGCGCATCCACATTCAGGCTGTCGGGTTCAACGCCAAGCGTGGCAAGTGCCTGCGTGCTGGGTAGCGCTTCGCCACCGGCAGCCTGCTGAGCAACATTCTGAGGTCTGGCAAGCCCGGTAGTCTGCTGACCGGCAGGTTGTTGTGGCGCATTTTGTCCCGCTTGTCGCGTTGCTGTTTGCTGTTCAGAGGTCTGGCGATTAGATGGTTTCTGTTCCTGCTGCTGTTGCGAACCCTGTGTGCGTGTGGGTGACTGGCTCGACGACTGTTGCGTGGTTTTCTGTCCAGCTGTCTTCTGCTCATTCCCGGCACCGCTGGATGGCAGGTTATTAACATCAAAACTGCTGCCCGAAGCCGTTGATCCACTCGATCCGCCCGCAGTCAAACCGTTGTGCAGAGCACTCGCGGATAGATTGGTTGCCGTCGAATTGGCAAGCGAAGCTTGCACAGCATCAAGAATAGGCCGGTTGGTCCCTTCTGCGGATCTACCTGTGTTCGGGACGATGGCAGTAGTCTCGACAGTCGGGGCTCTTGCTTCGACCGTTTGCACGTTGAAGACGCCACCGGAAGCAATATCAAGTGTGCTTGCAGGTATAGTGGTTGTGGTCGTGACATTGAGCGTATAAACCTGACTTGCAGTCGGGGCTTTATTACCAGCGGTATCTCTAACCTCTAATTTAATGGCGTGCGTTCCGGCACTCAGCGTTGCGCCTGTCCAGTTGACGGCTGTGCCGGAAACCTTGCTGCTAATATCAACAAATGTCACCCCGCCATCCACCGAGCCGAATAGGCTTTCTCCGGTGGCAAGCCCGGTGCTTAATGTAGCGGTGATGGTTTGCGGTGCAGCCGTGGTGATAAAGTCGGTGGGATCACCGGTATCATCAGAAATATCAAGGCCGGTGATGGTGGTTGTCGGTGCAGTAGCGTCAATGGTAATCGCCTGCGATGCCGGTGTGCTTATATTACCCGCAGCATCAACCACGCGTGCCTTGAGTGTGAAATTAGCGTTGTGCGTGGTGGCCGTATCATCATGGCTCCATGTTGTTCCCGTTCCGGAGGTCGGTTGCGTTGAAGCATTCACCCATGTTGTGCCGCCGTCGGTTGATATTTGCACCGTTTCCCCGGTATTCAGGGCCGCACTGATGCTACCGTTAAACAGCAGGTTTTTGTCGCTGGTGATGTAGTCCGTGCTGCTTGAACCTGTATCATTGGTAATGCTGGTAATGGTTGCGGTTGCAGCAGGTGCTTGATTATCCACAGTCAGGTTGCTGGTATCCGCGACTGTTTTTACATTTCCTGCATTATCAGTTGCGGTGACGGAAACATTCGCCGTAGTGCTGTTCGTTGTACCGGCAGCGATAGTATAACTTGCCGTCCAGACGCCAGCAGTATTCGTAGCAGTGACTGCACTACCACCACCGAATGCACTGAAATCCATGGTCACAGGAGTGATGGTGTCGGCATTGGCATCGCCACCTGTATCCGTCCATTTGGCAGTCACAGTATCGCCAATCTTATAAACAGAAGTACCACCCGTACCTGAGCCTGACGATGTTATGGTGATATTCGGATCTGTTACTACAGGTGCTCGATTATCCACCGTGGCGTTGCTTGTATCCGCAGTCGTCGTCGGATTGGCATTGGTTGCTGTCACTGAGACATTCTTGTTGATCGCATCAATCGCCGTGTCTGCACTGGAGATGGTATGGGTTGCCGTCCAGTTGCCATTGCCGTCGTTTGTCGCGGTGGCAGTTGCGCTACCGCCAAATTGACTCAAATCCATGGTTACGGCGGTAATACCGGACTGATTCTGTCCGGTAGAAGTGTTGTCCCACTTGGCCGTCAGGGTATCGCTAATTTTGTAAGCGCCGCCCAGTCCAGTAGCTCCGGATATACTGATAAACGCATCGGTAACAGTTGGGCCGACTGGCGAAGCGATGGTACCGATTGTTACTGTTCCGGAAACACTCTTGACGTTGCCTGAACCTTGCACGATGTCTGTTGTCCCACCTGCGCCAGTATTTTGATCGCTAAACGTATATTTCACGGTTTGCGTTGTGCCTGCATCGGCACTGTTGCTGTAGGTAAGATTTTGCAACACGCTATCCACCAGTGCCGAAGTGGTATTGGCATTGAAGGTAATGACCAGTGTACCGCTATTTTGTGTGAACGTGCCTACAAGGGTTGCGCCGAATGTCACATTGCCGCTGGTGCCGGAAAAATTCAACGAACCGGTACGCCCGAAGGTTTCAGTTGCTCTTGCCCCAGCATTATTGACCAGCGTCAGGGTGGAGCCGAGGTAGTTGCCAGCGCCACCCGTTCCGGCATCAAGCTCAATATCGGCAACGGTGGCATTGCCATCCATCACCACGCCGGCAGCCCCCTGCGTGTAGGCGACATTGGTGGCATCAAGGGCGGTAAATACAGGTGCATCATTTACCGCAGCCACATCGACGGAGATCTGCACCGCAGTTGAGGACAGTGCGCCGCCATCAT
>QILF01000095.1 GCA_003233235.1 Zetaproteobacteria bacterium | reverse complement strand
GGAGTTTAAACGGCAGGTTTTGGAGGTGCTGCGCCAGCCGCTGGAGGATGGCAAGGTGTGTATTGCGCGTGCAGCCGATACCTTGGAATTTCCGGCCCGGTTTCAACTGCTGGCGGCGATGAATCCGTGTCCGTGTGGTTATTTCGGGCATCCGACACGTGCTTGCAGTTGTTCACCGTCGCAAATCAATCGTTACCGGCAGCGCATTTCCGGCCCGTTGCTGGATCGTTTCGACCTGCATGTGCATGTGCCGCCGGTGGATAAGGATGAATTGTCCGGCATGCGTCCGGGTGAGGCATCTGCTGTGGTTGCAGCACGGGTTTCGGCGGCACGGAAACGACAATATATGCGTTTGGGAGATGGTTGTGTGAATGCGCGCATGAGTCAGCAGCAGATTGAGACTTTTGCGCATCCCGATGCCGAGGGTGCGGCTTTATTGGATACGGCAATGCAGCGGTTTTCACTCTCGGCGCGCAGTTATCATCGTATTTTGAAGGTGGCACGTAGTATTGCTGATCTGGCAGGCGAAACTAAAATAGAAGCGTCGCACATTGCCGAGGCCTTGCAGTATCGCAGTGAGGGGATGGCGTGAGGCTTTTTGATGCGAAGACATAAATTGCACGTGACAAAGCGGGATGAATGGTTTTTAATCCGTGGCAGAGGATGTGCCGTGTGTGATTTGGCTCACGGTACTTGATTTTCGCCCTTGCTATTGTGCAGTATACCCGTGCACACGAGGGTTTTAACCCAGCATATTGAATCGGGGAAGTGAAAAAAGGAGACGAGGAAATGTTGAACAAGATGAATAAGATAAAATCTGAAAAGGGGTTTACCCTCATCGAATTGATGATTGTGGTGGCCATTATCGGTATTCTGGCGGCGATCGCAATTCCGCAGTTTGCCAGTTATCGTGCACGTGCTTATAATGTTGCCGCAGAATCTGATTTACGCAATATGATGACGGGCGAAGAGGGGTATTATGTTGATAATGATACATATACCACAGTTGTAGCCACCACGGGCGCGGGAAATTTTAGCACGCTTCCCGGTGTAAAGCTCTCCAGTAATGTAAGGGCCCAAGTCGTTCAGAATGGCTCGACGCTTCTTTCCACTGACTATAAGGCGCAAGCAGAACCTCTGGCTGGTACAAAGATTTTTACCGGCACCGCATCCATTGGTATTTCCTCTGTAAGCAAGGTGGCAGGCACGGCATATACGTTCTAAATTACACTGGCTGACTGTTTGTTGATAGCGTGATTTTGCGCTAATTAAAAATCATGTTGGTGGCCGGAGTTTTGTGTTCCGGTCACCGATGATTCTCTTTGTTTTTAGTCTTGGCGAGCCTATGCCTGATGTGTTTTTCATAGGGGTAATAAGAATGCTCAATAGTGCTACACAGCCGATTTTTGCCAAATCTCTATCAGGTTAATCCGATAAGCAATCAATCTGGGCAGGCTTATACAGTATTGTTTTTCTGGGCTGTCTTTTTTCTATCTCCCATCCTCTGGCTGAATATCCCGGGGAATGGCACTTCAATTCATATGTTCGCTATGGCAATGGGGCTTCTTGCTGCGGCTTGGATGGCAAATCAAGAGGGTTGGCGTTCATCTCAGCGTTTAGATTTGCACGCCTGGTTTTTCCTTTCATTATTGATTGTTCCTATTGTTTTACAACTACTTGGTGGTGAGTTGCGTAATCCGTGGCGTGCTTTTGAAATGGCGCTATACGTTTGCTCGGCATGGCTTATTTATCGAATGGCCGGAACCGGGGCGGCGGACATGCTGGGAAGCCGGGCGTGGTGTGTGATGCTGGGTATCATCGGCAATATCTGCATGCTGTTTGCAGTTCTGCAACAGTTTCATCTGCCATTATTTTCAGGGACGGAGTTATTTCCGGTATGGCAGGCAAATGCACGACCTTTTGCCGGCTGGTTAGGGCAGCAAAACTTGCAGGCTCCGTTTCTGGTGCTGATTTGCATTGCGTTGTGGTCGCGCACATTGATGGAGGAGAGGGCGTTACCGTGGTGGTTGGCTTCGTTGCTTCCTTGTGCGGGTGTGATTGCTACCAGTAGTCGTGGTGGTGCACTTATTTTATTGTGCAGTGCGGTTCTTCTCATCTGGATGAGCAGGCAGAGAACTGCGGCAGCGATGCGTATCGGTGCGCTGATTATCATGGCGGCTTGCATGAGTTTTTATTGGCACGCATTGCCGGAGATTGCGGGACAGGCATCTATGCCGACGCTCACAGAACGTATCACCTCAGTTGGTGTGCAAGGGCGATTGTTTATCTGGCAAATGTGTTTGCATTTGTATGCCAGTCATCCGTGGCTGGGAATCGGTGCGGGGAATTTGGTGGCCTATGGAACAGACGCGGCCATTGCGACGCTGGCAGCACATCCGGAGTATGCGACAACAGCCAGTTCAATGACCGGTTTTCATTATGCCGCGCACAATCTGTTTCTCCAGTTTCTACTTGAGTGGGGCGTGCTCGGCGGGTTGTTTGTCCTGCTGCTGTTGATTCTGGTGGGTTTGCGCTTGTGTCGTGTGCTGATGGCGAAGGACGTTGATTTGTGTGATGGCAAAACACAGGCGACCATCGGGCTTAGTATTATGCTGCTGCACGGTATGTTCAGTGTAAGTATGGTCACGCCTTTTTTCTGGGTATGGCTGGCTTTGTATGCGGCAGCTATGTTTATACGCCCTGCTACGCAAGTAATAACCCCGCCGCGAAATTTTATTTCCCGTTTGGTGTTTTTTATTCCGGTGTTGCTGATGCTGTATAACTGGCAATTCTTCATTACCCGCGAATGGCGGATGCTGCAAGTGGACAATGCGCCACTTTCCAGTGAGCTGTTTATTAAAAATATGTCCGCAGCTATCGACAATCCATGGACATCCAGAATTGCTATTGAATGGTATCTTGGCCGTCTTGTCTTTGAGCGGGACGGGAAAAAGCTGATGTTGAGCGAGCAATACGCGTACCGGGACTGGATGATGCGTCAAGGTGCTTTACCGCTACGTTATCTGATTTTGATTGCGCATCTGAAAAACGACATTTACGCTGAGCGGCGCTGGGTGTCTCTATTTGTTGCGGCCTATCCTTTGAATCCCCTCTCGGAGGGATTGAAAGAACATGCTAGACACGGGCATATTGTAGGAGAATTTATTGACCTCGGGTTCTAGTTTTCGCGCTTTGCTGCTGATTGTTTTGCTGCTGGGTTTTAGTGTGTTTAGCAATATGCAAATGGGTGCGGTGCGTTCATCGGCAGGCGATCAGCGCATGCATTTGCCGCGTGCCGGGTGGCTTGTGCCGCTGTCGTTCGGCTATCGCAATCTGTGGGCGGAGGTACTGTGGATTCGGGCGATTTCATGGTTCGGCGGCCATCAAACCGGTGGTGACTACGCTTATCTTAGCGAGTTGCTCAATGCCATTGTGACATTGAATCCGCGTGCTGAACACGCTTATTATATGGCAGGTACCGTGTTGCCGTGGAACACAAACAACACCCGATTCAGCCGTCCATTGCTTGAAAAAGCGATGCGCAATATGCCTGACGATTGGCACTGGCCCTATACGCGCGGTTTCAATGCCTATTGGTTTGATCGCGATAAACAAGCGGCGGCGCGGCTGTTGGAAAAAGCGGCACAACTACCCGCCGCGCCGCCGCTGGTTATCCGATTGGCGCTGCGCATGCAGGCCAGCAGCGGGCGACTTGATGCAGCACAGTTGTTTTTGCAGCAGATGCTGCGTTCGAAGCAGGATGCGCATATTCGCAATCAGTTATTGCAGCTGGAAAAAACCATCGCCACCGAACAGGTACTGCGTGGCATTGATGTGCAGCTTGCCAAGCTCCCGCATCGTTTTCATGATATGCGTGATCTGGTGCAATTGCAGAAAAGTGGCGTGAGAATACCTGCGCGGCTACCCGATGGAGGCCATATTATTGTGCATAGCAGCGGGAAAATTGTTAGCAGTGTGAGTAGTAAACGCTTTCGTGTGTTTGTGCCGCCAAAACGGCAGGTGCAACCGTGAATGCGTTGCTTGAAGTGCGCAATCTTAGTCTGAGTGTGCCTACCGGGCATGTGATTCAGGGCCGAAAACAAGTGCTCGACGATGTAAGCTTTTCGGTGAAACGTGGTTCGGCTACGGCCTATCTTGGAGCCAATGGTGCAGGTAAAACCAGCACGTTCCGGGTGCTTTGCGGATTGTGCAGTCGGGATGCCGGAAGTATAGTGTTTGACGGTTCTGAGCTATCTGCCGGATTGCCGCCGAAACACTTTGGATTTATGCCGGAACAACCGTATTTTTATCGTAATTTAACACCATTTGAGTTGTTGCGCGGATTGGCCCGTCTGTCCGGGATGGCCAATCACGGGCTGAAAGGCCGGATTAACGAATGGGCGGCACGGCTTTCATTTGAGGCGGTCCTGCATCAACCGCTGCATACCTGCTCCAAGGGTCAGGTGCAGCGTGTCGGTCTGGCGCAGGCCTTACTGCACGAACCGGAGTTCATCCTGCTTGATGAGCCACTTTCAGGGCTGGACCCGCTGGGGCGCGAGCAGGTGAAGCAAGTGTTGCGAGAAATTCATGCCGGTGGCGCAACGTTACTATTTTCATCACATATTTTAAGCGATGCGGAGGCCATTTGTGATGCCGTTGTGGTGCTTGATGGTGGTTGTGTCGTGCATCAGGGCGAACTGACCGATTTAATCGGTGGCAGCGGTGGTAGCCGGTGGGTGGTGAGTATCGAAGGTGATGCGGCATGGT
>QILF01000131.1 GCA_003233235.1 Zetaproteobacteria bacterium | reverse complement strand
GAGTTGTAATTTCGGCAAATGGAACCACCATTCACCTCATTCCAACTCAAAATCGCACTCGAAGCGGGATTGCAACTCATCCACCCAGACTTTTGCAAGTGGCTCAGTATTCTTTCGATAAAAGGGAGACGTAGCTATTTCATTCGGGGTTGTGCTAATTGATGATGACGATTTTCTAATCGCTGCTTTTGAACTGGCGATTGAAAAGTACGCTCAAATTGAACTCCTCGGCACCGCCTCGACATGCAAAGAGGCGAGGCAGTTGTTACATGCGGTATATCCGGATATTCTTGTTGTCGATATTGATTTACCCGATGGTAACGGCTTTGATTTGATTCGCGAGACACGCCGGAAAAATCCAATGCTCGAATGCATGGTTGTGACCAGCTACGAAACAGATGACTATATTTCCAGAGCGCTGGAAGCAGGTGCTACCGGATACCAATTAAAATCTGCCGGACCGAAGCGTATTATCGAAGGGATGATTGCTTTGTGGAAGGTCGATTCTCCGGGTATGCCTTATGTATCTGAAACGCTTAAACAACGTTTTCACAAGCCTCGTGCCGACCGGCAAGTGGAGCAGCACAGCAAAAGTGAACAGGAAATTCTTGAACTGATGTTTAACGGCTTCTCACATAAGGAATTGGCTGAAATGCTAAATGTTAGTAGCGATACCATCAGTGTCCACGTAAGAGCCATCTACAAAAAACTCAATGTAACATCGCGTAGCGAAGCCATTCGTGAAGCGAAGCGTTTGGGGTTTGTTTCTTCTTAAGTGGTTTTTCAGAGCTCCCTTAAAAACTGAGAACATTCAAATGCACGTTTTTTACAATCCTGTTCTTTGCATGCGGCTAGGGGAAAGGTAGGCTCCGCCGCCTTGATTTCCGGAGGTTTTACGACCATGACAGAACGCACCCGTTGCAGTGATTTTTCGGCCAAGAATATCGGCCAGCATGTCCGCCTGAACGGCTGGGTGCAAACCAATCGCGATCATGGCGGGGTGATTTTTCTTGATGTGCGAGATCGTTTCGGTCTGGTTCAAATTGTTGCCCATCCGGACACCCCCGAAATGCACAAACTGGCCCATTCGCTGCGCCAGCAGGACGTGATTGAAGTGACAGGTGAGGTTATTCCGCGTTCTGATGAAACCATCAATACGAAGTTGCTAACGGGTGAAGTTGAGGTGAAGGTGGTAGAGATTCATGTGCTAAATCGCGCTGAAACACCGCCTTTTACACTTGATGATAATTGTGATGCCGGTGAGCAGCATCGTCTGGAATACCGTTATCTGGATTTACGCCGTCCGCTGATGCAACAGCATATGATTTTGCGTCACAAAGTAAGCCATGCGGCACGCACTTATCTTGATGAGCAGCAGTTTCTGGACATTGAAACACCGATTTTGAATAAATCGACGCCGGAGGGTGCACGCGATTATCTGGTGCCGAGCCGCGTTTATCCGGGTTCTTTTTATGCGCTGCCGCAGAGTCCGCAAATTTTTAAACAACTGCTGATGGTTGCCGGTATGGACCGCTATTATCAAATCGCCCGCTGTTTCCGCGATGAGGATTTGCGCGCTGACCGTCAGCCGGAATTCACGCAGGTTGATATGGAAATGTCGTTTGTCGATCAGGAAGACGTGATGCACGTTGCCGAAGGGCTGATTTTGAGCATGCTAGAAGCCGGTCTTGATGTGAAGCCGGACACGCCGTTTAAGCGCATTACCTACCCTGATGCGATGGATAAATACGGCCTTGATCGACCGGATATGCGCTTCGGACTGGAGCATACCAACATTTCCGATTTGATGCGCAAGGTTGAATTCAAGGTCTTCCGTGAACCGGCGGAGAAGGGCGGTCTGGTCAAGGTTTTGCGCGTTCCCGGCGGTGCGTCGTTAAGTCGCAAACAAATTGACAATTACACCAAGTTTGTCGGCATTTACGGGGCAAAAGGTCTGGCATGGATTAAAATCAACGACATCAGCAGCATTCCGGACGGTTTGCAGTCGCCAATTGTTAAATTTCTGCCTGAAGATGTATTACACGAAATACTGGAGCGTTCAGGTTCGGAAAATGGCGATTTACTGTTCTTCGGTGCGGGTGATGCCAAGGTGGTCAACGATGCACTCGGCCATTTGCGTGTCGAACTGGGTCGCGATTTAGGGCTTTACGACGAAAATACACACAGCTTTGTGTGGGTCGTGGATTTCCCGATGTTTGGCTGGAATAGCGATGAGAAACGTCTGGAAGCACTGCACCATCCGTTTACCGCACCTGTTCAGGAAGATATGGCATTGCTCGATTCGGAACCGCTTTCTATGCGTTCTCAGGCCTATGATCTGGTCTGGAACGGCACTGAAATCGGCGGTGGCTCAATTCGTATTCATGATTGCGAGACGCAGGCTGCGGTATTTAATGCTTTGGGTATCAGTGATGAGGAAGCCGCATCCAAATTTGGTTTTCTACTCACCGCATTGCAATATGGTGCGCCGCCGCACGGCGGTTTGGCGTTCGGTCTGGATCGTGTGCTGGCACTGATGCTCGGCACGGACTCCATTCGTGATGTGATTGCTTTTCCGAAAACGCAGCGTGCAGCGGATTTGATGTGCGAAGCACCTTCGGAAGTGGTTGATGATCAATTGCGCGAGTTGGGTTTGCGAAGAAGTCGCTTGCAGGCGAATTCCTGAAATTAACTGGCATTTTTCGAGCACTTTGACAATAGCTTCCAAACAGTCGAAGATGCATACATGAGATTGGCAATTCCATTCGTTTGTCTGCTGCTCGCCGCTTGCGCCACGTCGCCGCCAGTGCAGGAAATGGCTGCCGCTCGCACGGCCATTCAGATGGCGCAGTCGTTACCGCGTTCCAGTCATATGGCTGAGGCAAAATTGAAAAGTGCCGAGCAGGCACTCAGCGAAGCTGCCGAGGCGATTAAACTGGAACGTTATGAGCGCGCCAGACAACTGGCTGTTTCAGCCAAGCGTAAAGCGCAACAAGCCGCAAAACTCAAACAAAAACCGTAAACATTCATTGATGAAACGCACAAACCATCAACCAATGATAAATAACATCAAATAACAGAGCAAAGGGGTTAGCCATGAGCAAGCCGAAAATTACGCCGCCGGAATTTGGCGAAAAAATCAGCATGGGTGAGGACGGTAAATTGCATGTGCCGGATCAGCCGATTGTCGCTTTTATTGAAGGCGATGGTATCGGTCCGGATATCTGGCGGGCGACGCGTAGCATGCTTGATGCGGCTGTGGAGAAAGCTTATAGCGGCAAGCGCAAGCTGGCATGGATGGAAACGTATGCCGGTGAGAAAGCGTGGAACCTTTACGGCCAGACTGATGATGCATGGCTGCCGCAAGAGACACTCAATGTCTTTAACGAATATCTGATTGGCCTGAAAGGGCCGCTGACCACGCCGATTGGCGGTGGCATGAGCTCGCTGAACGTGGCGTTACGCCAAAAGCTTGATTTGTATGTATGTCTGCGTCCGGTGAAATATTTTACCGGTGTGCCGAGTCCGGTCAAGCGTCCGCAGGATGTGAATATGGTGATTTTCCGCGAAAACACCGAAGACATTTATGCCGGTATTGAGTGGCCGGAAGGCTCCGATGAAGTGAAAAAGGTGCGCGATTTCCTGATGCAGGAAATGGGCGTGGATAAAATCCGCTTTCCCGAAACCAGCGGCCTCGGTATCAAGCCCGTTTCGCGCGAAGGTACGGAGCGTCTGGTACGCGCAGCGATTCAATATGCGATTGATAACAAGCTCCCTTCGGTGACCATCGTGCACAAGGGCAATATCATGAAATACACCGAGGGCGCGTTCCGTAATTGGGGCTACGAACTGGCCAAGCGCGAATTCGGCGGTGAAGAGATAGATGACGGCCCGTGGGTGAAGCTGCCCAACGGTATTGTGATTAAGGATGCGATTGCCGATATTGCGCTACAGCAGGTGTTGTTGCGGGCCACGGAGTTTTCGGTGATTGCCACCCTGAATCTGAACGGTGATTACCTTTCCGATGCGCTGGCCGCACAAGTCGGCGGCATTGGTATCGCGCCGGGAGCAAATATCAATTACGACACCGGCCATGCGATTTTTGAGGCCACACACGGTACAGCACCGAAATATGCCGATAAAAACATGGTTAATCCGTCCTCAATGGCACTTTCCGGTGCAATGATGTTGCGTTATATGGGCTGGGATGAAGCTGCAGATATGATTGAACACGGCATCAGCGGTGCAATCAATGCCAAAACGGTCACTTACGACTTCCATCGCCTGATGGACGGGGCAACCAAGCTGTCCACTTCAGAATTCGGCGATGCGGTGGTTGCGCATATGAGTGATAAAGCGAATGCGGAGATTGAAGCCGATCAATATGATCAACTGGCGGCTAGGTTTGTCGAAATGTTCGAATCCGGTGCTGAAAAAACCTCCGAATTCGCGCATGCAGCACTGGATAAAGCGCGTGAACAAATGACCTCGGCAGGTGCATTCAGCGAAGATAGGGGCCAGAAATTAAAGCAATTTATGGAACGTGATTTTGCGCAAATGGCCAATGAAGTGCGCGAAGGAGCCAAAGAGAAGCTTGATCCGGCACGTATTGGAGCAGGGGCCTTGTCGTCTATTTCCAGTCTGTTGCGCGGTGCCGGTTCGCTGCTTTCCGATGCCGCCAATCGTGCCGATAAGAACCTGCATTGCCGTTCCGGCGAAATCACCAGTGCCGGAACCGCGGCCATGAAATTCACAAAAAGAAAACAGGGCGTGTGCCGCCATGCCCGAAATGTCACGCTACGGAGTTCAAGAAAACCTACTAAACGCTTCGTCACTCAAGGAAGCTCTGAATAACTCCGATTTGATGAGACTGTCGCGCAAAACAGGTAAGTCCAAGGAGCCACTTGCAAAAGTCTGGGTGGATGAGTTGCAGTCCCACTCGAAGTGGGGAAGAAAATCGCCGCTCACGACTTTTGCAAGTGGCTCCAAGGCAAAGATTGCAAGTTGAGCATTACTATTGCTCAAATCTTTAACGCAGGAATTGCCTGTTTTGCGTGCGCTATCGAAAATTATGCGTCCTGTCACCCTTGGTTGTGAACGTAGGCGGGGTTTAACGGCAAGTCAAAATGTAGTATGGCGGGGAAAGACCTTGAGTGTTGAAATAACGTTGAAATGAACGCAGCCCGTCAATGCCTGTGCCATTGCAGGGGAGGCTCGGAAAGGGCGGCCATTTGTTCTTTTAGAGAGAGCAGGTGCTCCTCCCAGTAGCGCTGGGTATTGAACCACGGGAAAGCATCCTTGAAAATCGGATCGGTGCGGCGTTTGGCCAGCCAGGCGGCGTGGTGCATCATGCGCAGGGTGCGTAGCGGCTCAATCAGGCGCAGTTCTGATGTATCGAAATCGCAGAAGGATGTGTATGCCGTTAACAGTACATCCAGCGTGCTTTCCATATGTTCGCGTTCGCCGGAAATGAACATCCATAAATCCTGCACGGCAGGACCCATGCGCGCATCGTCGAAATCAAGAATTTGCGGCGTACCGCCTGCATCTCGTGAATCAGCTTGCAAACCACGCTGCCAGAGGATATTTCCGGGGTGCGCATCGCCTTGCAGGCGGATATAGCGGGGATTTACGGCATCGAATAAATCTTCAATGCGATTAAGCAGGTCTTCTCCGAGTTTTGCATACGAATCCTCCAGTTCGGGCGGAAGCAGATGCCCGGCAAGCAGATATTCGTAGGCATCATCACCGAAATTTTGCACATCCAGTCGCGGACGGTGAACGAATGGGTGGGTAGCGCCTGCGGCATGAATGCGCCCGAAAAAGCGGCCCAGTTGTTCAAGATGGCCTTCATTCTCCAGATCGGGTGTGCGACCCGGCATGAAGGGATAAAGGGCGAAACGGAAATCGGCGAAGTGGTGCAAGGTGTTGCTGTTGATGGTTAGCGGTGGAACGGCAGGGATGTCCAGAACGCTCAGTTCCGCAGTGAAAGCATGCTCTTCAAGTATTGCCGCATCGCTCCAGCGCGCCGGACGGTAAAATTTGGCGACCAGCGTTTCGCTCTGCACATGCGCATCCTCCAAACCAATCTGATAAACACGATTTTCGTAGGAATTCAGCGCCAGTTGCCGACCACTACATGCAAAACCAAGGCTTTCCACGGCTTGCAACACCTGCTCCGGGCCGAGCCGATAGAAGGAATTGGCGGTGGCGTGGTCGGGCGTGGTCGATGAAGCGGAATCATTCATGGCCCAAGCCTGTGGTTACGGGCTGACAGTAGCAAGCGGAGAGTGGATTTCCTCCCTGACTGCTTTACCCTCCGCTGATGGCGTTTTTCTTCAAATGAAATACGGAGGCTAGCTTGAACGAACCGAATACCCCTGATCGTGAACAACTACGCGCCCACCGGCAAATTTTCTGGGATGCATGGCAAAAGGCACAGGCCGATTTGCCGCTTGATGCTTTGCAGGTTCGCATTGCACGCATTATCGGGATGCATCCGGAATATCATCATTTTTTTAATGATTTAGAAGATTTTCTTGATCGTGATTTTGAAGTGGATAGCGGCATGAATCCCTACCTGCATTTGTCACTGCATCTGGCACTGGAAGAGCAGGTTGCCATTCATCAGCCGCCGGAGGTGGCGGGCTGTCTGGAATTTCTGATGCAACGTAAAAACAAAGATCGCCATGATGCGTTGCATGCTATTCTCGAAGTGCTGGCAGAGACGGTGTATTACGCGCAGCAGCGTGGCGGCGAGCCTGATATTCAGGCTTATTCTGCCGGACTCAAGGAGCTGATGAAACCATGAGAGGTATCATTATCACGCTGGTTTTCTTCTTCGGGCCGGTTATTCTGATGTTTGCGATGCGCCATCTGGCTTTGCTGTTACGCATCTGGTTGCGCTGGCGGCGCGTCAGACGCGACGGCCCGGAGGTGATTGATATAACCCCGGAAAAACCCCATCCGCCATCCCGTCGATTTATGGTTCTGGCGGTTATTTTCGGGCTGATTTGTGCCGGGCTTGTCTGGATGCGATTGACCGACCCCGCTGAGCCTGGAGGTGTATACGTTCCGGCGCATATGGATAAGCAGGGGCGCATTATTTCCGGTCAGCAGCGAAAGCCTTGATGCCCGAAGCCTTGTTTTTACGTCTGACTGATGAGTAAAACAGACCATAATTTTGAACTAACCGGGGTTTCCCGTCAGCAGGCATTTGCGGAATTGGCTTCCGGTGGTTTATTGATTTGTGCTTCCACCGAACTGGCAGCGCAGTGGCGGCAGCGTTTTATTGCACAAATACTGGGTCCGGACGCAACGGAAGGCGTTTGCGAAACACCGAATATTTTCACATGGCAGGGCTGGTTGCAGAGCTTTGTGAAGCAATCCGATGAGATTCCTCTACCGCTCGGTAAATTGCAGGAAAAATTACTCTGGGAAAGGGTGATTGGTCGTGATTTATATGACGGCGGGCATGATGGCAGGCGAACACGGCAGGTGATTGCCAAGACACCCGCAGCGTTGACAGGTCTGGCGGCGCAGGCGGCATCCGCCTACCGCTTGCTGCGCGAATTCCGCATTCCCTCTGATGCTTTAAGTGCCAGCCATAGCGAAGAGGCTGAAGCACTGGCCCGCTGGATTGAGGGCATACGTAGCGAACTGGAAGCAGGGACGTTAAATACGCGGATTCTGGCCGCTGATTTACCGGGACAGATAGTCATTGAGAAAAATGTGAGCGGGCTTCCCGATTGCATCATGTTTGATGGTTTTGCAGCGTATTCCCCGTTGCAACAAACGTTGCTAAAAATCACGCAGGATGCAGGCCATCGATTGTTGCAGGTCAGCGATGCTGCACCGGCCTCATCTGAAATGACTTTGACCGGATTGGCAGACGAAAGCAGTGAATATCACTTTGTCGCTGCACAAATTAGAGATTTATTGACTGAAAATCCGCAACAATCCATTGCGATTGTTATCGGTTCACGCAATACCAATGAGGGTATGTTGCGTAGAATTCTCGATGAAACCCTGCTGGAAGCGCACACACAGCAAGCCGATATTCGCGAACAGGCGGTGAATACGCAGGGGGAGGCGCTGGCGGCTCTGCCGATGATTCGTCAATTGCTGCATCTGTTATCACTGGCCGGACGCGGCGGTGCAGGCTTTGGCGATGTTTCGCCATTACTGTTTTCACCTGCTTTGAAGGGATTTCAAGCCGAACGCCAGCGTCGCGCCCTGCTTGATGCGGATTTACGCGAACATAACCGTCATTACGTATCGTTCAAAGCGCTTCTGGCTTCAGAGCAGGTCCGTGATTTACCGGCATTGGCGGCTGTGCTTAAACAGTTGCTGGTTTGGAAAACGGCATCTCAGCATGCTTCCGAATGGGTGAAAAGCGTGCACGGGCTGTTGCAGGCGACCGGATTTCTACAAATTCAGACAAATGAGATGCAACGCTCCACTTTCGAGGTGCGGCAGCTCAATGCTTTCAGAGATTGTCTGAGTTCGCTGGTCGCGGTTGACGGGGTTTGCGAAAAGCTTGAATGGACACGCTTTTTGTCACTGCTCCGGCAGGCGTGTGGCGAGGTGTCATTGGCGCTGCCCGTGCATTTCCCACAGGTGAATATGATACCGCTGGCGCACATTGCCGGGCTGAAATTCGATGTTGTGTTTGCACTCGGACTGGATGAAGATGCATTGCCGCTGCCGGTCAGGGCGCAAGCACTGCTGCCACCGGCTTTGCAGCGCAAATATCAGTTGCCGGATGCCACGCCGGATCTTGCTTTTGCGACGTCGCTATTCTTTTGCCAACAATTGAAGCAATCGGCAACGGTGTTGCATATCAGTTATGCCCGCCAGCGCGCGGAGCGGGAATTTGCAGCATCGCCGTTGCTGGCAGAGATTCCCGAGCGAACCGATTCGCTTCCATTTATGGTGATGGATGAACCTTTGGAAACCGAAACGTATCGCGATTCATCCGATGTACCCTTAACGGAGGCGGAAGCGGTTTATGGCGGTGCTTCAATCATCAAAAATCAATCCGCCTGCCCGTTTCGCGCTTTTGCCGTGCATCGCCTTGCTATTTCGCCGCTCGGTGAAACGGAGCCGGGAATTCAGGCCAATGAAAAGGGTTCGCTGATTCATCTGGCGCTGGAATTCATCTGGCAGAAGCT
>QILF01000075.1 GCA_003233235.1 Zetaproteobacteria bacterium | reverse complement strand
CCCACTTCGAGTGCGATTTTGAGTTGGAATGAGGTGAATGGTGGTTCCATTTGCCGAAATTCCAACTCAAAATCGCGCCGCAGTGGGGAAGTAAATCGCCGCTCACGACTTTTGCAAGTGGCTCCACTGGCCCTCAGTGCTGCATTGCTAATTTCCTGCGCCACCAATCCGGTTAGCAAGAAATCGGATTTTGTGCTTATGAGCGAAAAGCAGGAACTGGCGCTAGGTCAAAAGTCGGCAGTAGAGATTGCAAAAGAAATGCCCTTGTTGCCCGAAAACGACCCGCTGGTGCAATACGTGAATAAAGTAGGACAGCGTATAGCTACGGTATCGGATCGCCCTGAACTGACTTACCGCTTCCATGTGGTGGACGACACCACCATCAATGCCTTCGCCCTGCCCGGCGGTTATATTTATATCTACCGTGGCCTGTTGATACATCTGAATAGCGAAGCGGAACTGGCTGCCGTGCTCGGCCATGAAATCGGTCACGTCACGGCACGCCATGCCGTGCGCAGCTACACGCAGGCGAAGGCCTATCGCCTCGGTTCGATGATTGCCTCCATTATTGTTCCCATTCCAGCGCCGGTCGGGCAGCTATCCGACATATTCGCCAGCGCGATTATTCACGGTTACGGGCGAAAAGCGGAATTACAATCCGACGAACTTTCTATTAAATACATCGCCAAAGCAGGTTACGATGTGCAGGCAACAACACGAATCCTAGAGACATTGAAGCGTCTCGAAGAGCTGGACAGCAAGGTTAAAAAAGATGCTACCGGCAAACAAACTGAAAAATATCACGGTGCTTTTGCCAGCCATCCGGAAACCCAACAACGCATCAGGGAAGTGATAGCTAAATCCGGCGGAGAAAAACAGAATGAATTCTCCACAACAGGACACAACGCCATGCTTGCTGCTCTGGAGGGCTATCCTTATGGTGATAATGCATCGCAGGGCGCGATGGTCGGGCGGCGTTTCCTGCATCCCGAGTTGGGCATCCAGTTGCGTTTTCCTGAGAATTGGATAGTAAAAAACACCGCGCATGCGCTGACCGCGCGAAAACGCATGCAGAAAGCCTATTTCCGTCTGCAACTCCAAGCCTTACAAAAACCCATCAATGGCGAGCTACTGCTGCGCAAGTTGTTCGGTAAAAATCGTCGTCTGGAAGATGTGCGGCATAGCCAACGTGCCGGATTTGATGTCACGCAAGCGACCCTGAATACTTCGATGAGAAACGTTGGTGCTGCACGCATGTTGGTCACAGTGTTCATGAGAAAAAACAAAGCCTATCTGTTGTTCAGTTGGAGTCGGCGCAAGTTTTACAATCAGTTTTCCGCCGATTTCCAGTCGATTTCCGATTCTTTCACCGATTACGACCCGAAACGCGACGGCGACATTCCGCGCATTTACACCTATAAGTGGAAACACGGCGATAGCTGGCAAAAACTCGCCAAACGCAGCCATCATCTACTCGGACGCTTCACTACCGATAAACTGGCTGCTCTGAATGGCATGGGACCGGACAGTGCCCCTGCTGATGGCAGCATCATCAAAATTGTGAAATAAATGCCGAAACGCATCGCAGTTTACATCAGCGGTCACGGCTACGGCCATCTGTCCCAGATTGCACCGGTGCTTAATACCCTTGCCGCCAGAAAACCGGAACTGCAATTCATCATTCGCAGCAAGCTGCCCGAAAATCTCATCCACAAGCGCCTGCACGTGCCTTTTTCGTTGTTCGAAGGTGCAGTAGATGTCGGCGTGGTACAAAAAAATGCCATTAGCGAGGATATTCCGGCCACCATCGCCGCCGCACATACCTTTTATAACGATTTCGATCAAAAAACAGATGCCGAAGTGGCGCGTTTACGCCCCCTGCACCCCGAACTCATACTCTCCGATATTTCGCCGCTGGCTTTTCCTGTCGCCAAAAAGCTCGGCATCCCGTCCATCGCCGTTGCCAGTCTCGACTGGCACGATATTTACCGCGATTTCCTGCCTGCCGACGATGTTGTTCTAAATATACTGCAACAAGCGCATGCCAATTGCGATTTACTCATTCAGCCGCCACTTTCGATGCCGATGCAGAGCTTCTCAAATCGTTCTCAGGTTGAATTGATTGTCGATGAATTCATTACCGCTGGTGCACATTCTCTTCCAGACAAGGGAGAAAACAAGCCGAAAACAGCATTAATTATGTTCGGTGGTGCTGGCGATCCGCCGTTTAATCTCAAAGCACTGGGAAACATGCCCGACTGGCAGTTTCTAACGCTCTCGCCTCTACCTTCATCCGCTCCTGCCAATGTCCGGCAAGTTGAATTAAACGGCTCCACGACAACCCTGATGGCTGCTTGCAACGTGGTGATCAGCAAACCCGGCTACGGAACCTTGGCCGAATGCTGGCTAACCGGAACGCCGCTAACTTACCTGCCGCGTCCGACTTTCGCCGAATATCCGTATCTGGATAACTGGTTGCAGACCCATGCACCGAGCGCGCGTATGAATACGGAAGATTTTGTGGGCGGGAACTGGCGCTCGACCATGCAGAAAGCGTTAAGCTGTCCGAGAAAGTATCCGGAAATTCCCGTCTCAGGCGCGGTACAGGCCGCAGATATTATCACCCGTCATTTACAGGCTTAATCTAACTTTCAGGCCAAGCGCCTCAATGCCTTGTTGCATTTCAAGCATCCAGTTTTCCGGCAATGCCGACACATGCTCTGCCTCCGGCTGCATCGAAGGCCGTGCGATTCCGTACAAAAGCACACCCTGCAATTCAATACCCTGCTGTAATGCATGTTGCAAAAAAGCTAAATATGCCTGCACATCGGCAGCTTCAGGCTCCCGCCCATCCCAAGCGAACATACAGGTTTGAATCCAGGTCGGACAATGCTCTGCCACCGTTTTTAACTGCTCTAGCATCCGATCAACGCCTAAATTCACCCCATTAATATGAGAAATTTGCGCATCCGTCCCCGCATCCACTTTGAACCATACCTGCCCGCGATGCGCCGCCATCACATCAAGCCCGCACACTACCGCCGGACGATGCACATACGAACCGTTGGTAATCAGTACAATGTTGATATCTCCGAGCAAGCCAGCCTCGCGCAAACAAGCAATAATCGTTTCGACAACTGTATCGAATTGTTTGCAACTGGTCGGTTCGCCGTTACCGGAAATCGCCACATCGCACACCCGTCGGCAATTCTCCGGCACATGCTTTTGCATGTAATCAGAACAAAGCAACTTATTAATAAACACTTCTAACTCATTATTTAACAAGGGAATATCTATTTTTGGTGCAGAGCCATGCTGAAGGTTAGGAACCTGGCAATAAACACAATGCCAATTGCAAGCATTGTTCGGGTTCAGGTTTACCCCAATCGACACCCCGCCCGCCCGACGCGACACCACCGGATAAACATAGGTCATTCCCGCCGCATTGCGGTCGTGATTATCTGTGCTGAGCATCTGTTTCGTCGTTCCCATCAAGACACTCTATCCTGCTCTCAGACCCCAAGGAAGCGACGCTCTTACCCGTTAGTTTTTAAATCAGAGCCACTTGCAAAAGCCTACAATAATCGGGAATGTTCCGGGTTTCACGTAAACAATCAATCTGGCGGAGTGTTCCGCCTTGTTTCTAAAGTCGGCGACAGGCTTTATTGATGCCAAGAATAGAAAGCTAATATCCCTCGCGATGAAGAAGTAGAAATCCGGAAAAACCGAGGATTAATATATTTGGCAGCCATGCGGAAAAAGCCGCTGGCAGGTAATTGGAGAGGGCCATCAACTGCGTCGCAGTACCCAGCACGTAAGCCCCGAGTCCCAGTGCAATAGCGCCGACAATACCCCATGAGGCGCTGCCGAGACGACCGCCGACATGCATGCATAAAGCGGTAGCGAGAATAATCATAATCAAGCAGGAGACGGGAACAGCCAGTTTGCGCTGCATGCTGAAGCGGAAACCTGCAGATGCCAGACCGGCTTGCTCCAGATTGTGCGAATAGGCTTTTAATTCCAACAAACGCATATGTCTGGGATCGGGCGGGTCAGCGGTATTCGGGCCGACATTGCTAGGCAGTTGCATATGCGCCAGATGGCGAAGCGTCATATTGCCCACCTGTGGACGGCTAATATTGATATTTTGTAAATTCCAGAGGCCGGGCTGGTAACTGGCTTTAGCTGCATCCAGACGTTCTTGCCAATGCCCTTCAGCATCGGTTTCAAGCATAATCAGATGAAACTGGCCGTCACCGAGTGCTTGCAGACGAAAAAATCGCTGCCCGTCTTTCAGCCACTGCACATCTTTTTTGCTGTCGGAGAGATGATGAATATTGACACGATCTATCCTGTCCAGACGTTGATTGGTGGTCGGCGTCACCCATTCGCCAATGGCGAATGTGAGCAGGGCGGCCAAAGAAGCGGTCATGATAAGCGGCATCAGAATTTTGTTAACACCGAGACCTGCGGCGCGCATGGCGACCAGCTCCTGATGACGGGATAATTCGACAAGGTAGATGCTCGTCGCGAGCAGTACGATAATCGGCATAAATTCGCTGACCATAAAAGGAATCTTGAGTAACAGATATTCAACAAGCAACGCACCGTCGATGCCGTGACCGAGAAAACGGGCTTTATCGAAGGCTTCGGCTATCAGAAAAATAGCAACCAGTGCAACCAGTGTGGCGGCAATCCGACCAAGGCAACCGAGGAATATCCAGCGAAACAGGACAGGCATGCGCGCATCTTAACCCTCAGTATTCATGAATACTACAAACACCCGAGCCACTTGCAAAAGTCTGGGTGGATCCCACTTCGAGTGCGATTTTGAGTTGGAATAAGGTGAATGGTGGTTCCATTTTCCGAAATTCCAACTCAAAATCGCGCCGGAGCGGGGAAGAAAATCGCCGTTCACGACTTTTGCAAGTGGCTCTCAATATCACTAATAACAATGTTGTGGATGTCAGGATGACGCGCCGCATCAAATGCCTGTTTGGGCACGGAGGTACATCCCTGAAGAAGACAGAGAGCAACAAACAAAAACATCCAAATTGAGCGCAAGCTTATATCCCCCTTCGAAGAAGCCGCACACAATAGGGATTTGCAAACACATTTCAATATTTTTAGCAACCAAAGAAAAACATAACATTCGTGCGAAATTGGCTTTTTTCGTATTCGCAAGAGCAGGAAAAAAATAACCTTGTTTGGATTAGGGCGTGCATCCCGTTTTTGCGGTGTTACACTGCTGCGCTTGAATTCATTTACGACCGGACCGTGGAGGCCATATGCCCTGGAGCGATCAAAATAAGCCTAACAACCCGTGGGGAAACAAACCCAACCAGCAGCCCGATATTGACGAAGTAGTCAAACGTTTGCAGGAGAAGTTCTCCAGCATCTTCGGTGGTGGTAAAGGGGGCGGAGGTGGCCCAAGTAGCTTTAGCAAAGGTGGAATTATCGGCGGACTTGTTGTCTTGCTGCTGCTGTGGTTTGCCTCCGGCCTTTATGTTGTCGCGGCTGATGAAGAAGCGGTAGTACTTCGTTTCGGTCAGCATATCGCCACCAAGGGACCGGGCCTGAATTGGCATCTGCCATATCCGGTGGAATCGGTGGAAAAGGTTCCGGTAACACGCGTACAGCGACTGGAAATCGGTTTCCGTGGTGCTGCCGATGGGCGTGTCCGTAAAATCCCACAGGAAGCGCTGATGCTGACGCGTGATGAAAATATCGTTGATATTTCTTTTACCGTGCAATATAAAATTAAAAATGTGAGCAATTATCTGTTCAATATCACCCATCCCACCACAACGGTACGTGATGCCGCCGAATCGGCTATTCGCGAAGTTATCGGACGGACGATGATTGACGATGTGCTGACCACCAAAAAAGCGGAGGTCGAGGTTGAGGTGGAAACACTGATTCAGTCCATTTTAGACGGCTACAAATCCGGTATTCTGGTCTCCACTGTTAAATTGCAGGACGTTCAGCCGCCGGAACGGGTGATTAAGGAATTCAAGGACGTGGCCAGCGCCCGCGAAGATAGGGAACGCGCTAAAAATATAGCACAAGCCTACGCCAACGACATCATTCCGAAGGCGCGCGGTGAAGCGAAAAAAATGGTCCTTGATGCCGAGGCGTATGAAAAGGAAGTCGTGGATCGTTCCACTGGTGAGGCCAAGGGTTTTGTTAGCGTATTGAAAGCCTATCGCACTGCGCCTGAGGTGACGCGCAAGCGTTTGTATCTTGAAACCATGCAGGATGTATTGAGCAAAGCGGACAAAGTGATTGTTGATAAATCGGTAGCCGGACGCGTATTGCCGTATCTGCCGCTGGATAAAATACACGGCAAAGTGGAGGGCAAGTAGATGAATCCGAAACAAACCATTCTCTTAATCATTCTTGTTGCCGGAGCATTTCTGGCCAATATGTGTGCTTTCATTGTTGATCAGCGAGAGCAAGTGCTTGTTCTCCAGTTCGGCAAACCGCAGACCGTGATTGAAAAACCGGGTTTGCACTTCAAATTACCGTGGCAATCACTGATTCGTTTTGAAAATCGTCTGTTGGTACAGGACGCACCGCCCAATGAAGTCATTACGATGGACAAAAAATCAATTCTGGTTGATGCCTACACCCGCTGGCGCATTGTTGATCCCCTGAAAGTTTTTCAGGTGGCGGGTACCGAAGCAGGCGTGGCCGCACGCATGGAAGATGTGGTGCGCGGTAAGATTCGCCAAGTCTTGGGTAATCATACACTGGCTGAAATCGTTTCCGGCGGAAAGAATTCAACATTGCGTACCAAGCTCATGTTGTCC
>QILF01000143.1 GCA_003233235.1 Zetaproteobacteria bacterium | reverse complement strand
CATGATTTCCAATGCCTCCCAGCGAGCGTAGGCGGTGGATAGTTCTGCTTCCAGCGCGGCGAAGCGCTGCTGGTCGGATTGAAAGGCTTTGGGATCACGGGTGAAATAATCGGCTTCGCAGAAGCGAGCTTCGATGTCGGATTTTTCGGCTTCCAAGGCCTCAATGATGGCCGGAAGAGCATCTAATTCGCGTTGGTCGTTATAACTTAGTTTTGTCGATTTTGATGCTTTTACGGGTTCTTTTCTGGAGATTCTTGATTGTTTTTGTTTATTTTTTGAACTTTCTTGTGTTTTTTCTTCATTAATGCGCAATTTCCATGCGGAATAATCGGAAAATCCGCCTTCAATCGGAATAATTTCCCCATTTCCTTCAAAAGCGAGCACTTTTGATACCGTTCTGTCCATAAATGCGCGATCATGCGAAACCACAATCACCGTGCCGTCGTATTTAGCCAGCGCCTGCTCAAGCACAGCCAGTGTGCCGATATCCAAATCGTTGGTTGGCTCATCAAGCACCAGAAGATTGGCCGGTTCGAGCAGCAATTTCGCCAGCATCAAACGACCGCGCTCACCACCTGAAAGTGCGGCAACACGACTGTTCAATCGCTCCTTATCAAACAGAAAATCCTGCAAATACGTGACAATATGGCGCGCTTCATGACCCCCGACATGCACATATTGACCACCCTGCGGCAGCAGCACGTCTTTCAGCTTCATTTTTGCATCCAATTCGCGCATCTGGGTGAGAAAAGCAGGCGCTAAACGCACGCCGTGGCGTACCCTTCCTGATTCCGGCTTCAATTCACCGAGCAGAATACGCAACAGGGTTGTTTTGCCGATGCCGTTTGCGCCAACCAGACCGATACGGTCTCCAGCCATGATTTTATGACTGAAATCGCGTGCAATCAGCGTCTCACCGAAGGCATGCGACACTTCAATCGCCTCTATCAGCATCTTGCCCGACTTCACCCCGCAAGCGACGCGCAATGCCACATCGCCACCACGCAAACGCCGCGCCGCCCGCTGATCGCGCAAATCCTCCAGCGCCCGTACGCGGCCTTCGTTGCGTCGCCGCCTGGCTGGAATGCCGCGCCGAATCCAACGCTCCTCATTGGCGAGCAGTTTATCGAAATTGCGATGTTGCTCTGCCTCGACAGCCATCATTTCGGCCTTTTTCTCCAGATAACCGGCATAGGAACAGATAAAATGCTTCAATTTACCGCGATCCAGTTCGACGATTTCTTCAGCCACTGCATCCAGAAAATAGCGATCATGGGTAATAAACATCACCGCTCCGGGAAATGCGGCGACAAAATCCTCCAGCCATTCGATGGAGGCAATATCAAGATGATTGGTCGGTTCGTCGAGCAGCAATAAATCAGGTTCGGAAACCACTGCGCGCGCCAGCGCCACGCGCCGCAACCAACCGCCGGACAACTCGCCAACATCGCGTTCCGCATCTAGGCCCAATCTGGAAATCGCTGTCTCGATACGCGAATGAAACTGCCATGCGCCGCTACGTTCCAGCTCCATCTGCAAACGATCCAGGCTGTTTAACGCCTTCTCTGAGGCATCCGTACTTAATCCATGCAAGGCCGCGTGGTACGCATCCAGCGAGCGCGCAACATCACCTAAACCCCCGGCCACCACCTGAAAAACCGTTTGTCCGGCATCGAAATGCGGTGCTTGCGGCAAATAGGCCACACGCATGCCGCCGCGCAACGTCACCTCGCCATCGTCGCTTTCCATTTGGCCGGACATGATTTTCAGCAACGTTGATTTACCTTCGCCGTTGCGGCCAATCAGTCCGAGACGCACACCGCGCCCGATGCTCATCGACACATCATCGAGCAGCACCTGCGTACCGAAGGCTTTGTGAATATGATTGAGGGTGAGAACCGGCATCGGCGCAGCCTACGCTAAGCCAGTCGCAAGACGCACAAAAATTAAAACACGACGCCTTACACCTGCCCTTGTGCTATGTTCATGGCTGCCCTTGCGTGGAAATTACGCGGAAATTGCGCGAGCGTTGGGTGACAATCCCGCGATAAAGGAGAGACGTATCAAATACGCGAACGACCCTCAAAATATCCTCAAATCCACCTTCGGCTACGACACCTTCCGCCACCATCAGGCGGAAATTATCGCCGCATTGAATAGTGGCCGCGATGCCTTTGCCCTGATGCCGACCGGCGGTGGTAAATCCGTCTGTTATCAGATTCCGGCACTGATTCGCGACGGGGCTGGCATCGTAATTTCACCGCTAATCGCACTCATGCAGGATCAGGTGGATGCACTCAGGCAGTTGGGTATCCGTGCTGAATTTCTCAATTCCACGCAAACATCAAGTGAACAACGCGCGGTTGAGCAGGCACTCAAAGCGGGGAAGTTGGATTTACTTTACATGGCCCCCGAGCGATTATTATCTGCCGCCACACTAAGCCTCATTGAGCATGCGAATATCGCCCTGTTTGCTATTGATGAAGCCCATTGCGTCGCCCAGTGGGGCCACGATTTTCGCAAAGAATACCAGCAGTTATCCATGCTGCACACGCGTTTCCCGAACATCCCGCGCATCGCCCTGACCGCAACCGCAGATGCCCGCACGCGCAGTGAAATTATTGAACAATTATCACTGCAACAGGCCGAGGTTTTTATCAACAGCTTCGACCGTCCGAATATCCACTATACCATCAACGAAAGCGGCCGCGACGGCATGTGGCGTTTTCTCTGCGAACATCACGCCAGCGACGCAGGCATCGTTTACTGTTTGAGCCGCAAACAGGTTGAAGCCACAGCGCTCTGGTTGAGCGAAAAAGGGCGCACAGCACTGCCCTACCATGCCGGACTTAATCAATCCGTGCGCAAAAAACACCAGCAGCGTTTTCTACGCGAAGACGGGCTGATTATCGTCGCTACGATTGCTTTCGGTATGGGTATTGATAAACCGGATGTGCGTTTTGTCGCCCACCTCAACCTGCCCAAGAACATCGAATCCTATTATCAGGAAACAGGCCGCGCCGGTCGCGACGGATTGGCTGCCGATGCGTGGATGAGTTTCGGCTTGAAAGACATCATTAATTTGCGTCTGTTCACCGAGCAAAGCGATGCCTCCGAGCAACATAAACGCATCATGCTGCAAAAAACCGATGCCATGCTCGGTTTGTGCGAAATCACCACCTGCCGTCGGCAGGCAATGCTTGCCTATTTCGGCGAAAAAATAGCTGATGCATGCGGTAATTGTGACAACTGCATTGATCCGCCAAGCACTTGGGATGCAACAACCGCCGCGCAAAAAGCATTGTCCTGTGTATACCGTTCCGGCCAGCGATTCGGCGTTCAATATCTGACCCATATTCTGACCGGCAAAGATGACGAGCGCATCAAAAGCAACGGCCACGATCAACTTTCCACCTTTAATATCGGTGCAGAGCACAGTGCAATCGAATGGCGGGACATCTTTCGCCAACTCATCGCACATGGCTATCTGGTCAGCGATAACGAAGGTTACGGGGTACTGAAATTAGCGACGAAATCACGCACATTGCTAACCCGCGATTGCACGCAAACGGTAATGCTGCGGGCGCTACGCCGTAAAAAAACCACCCCCGCACGCAAACGGAAAAATAGCGGCATGGCAGAGCTTGTAGCCGCCGATCAGCCCTTGTTTGAAGCCCTGCGCGAATTGAGAACCCGCCTAGCCAAAGAACAGGGTGTGCCGCCGTATGTGATTTTTGCAGACAAAACGCTACGTGAAATGGCTGCCGTAAAACCATCCAATAAAGCACAAATGCTCGGTATTTCCGGTATCGGTGAAACCAAACTCGCCCGCTACGGCGATGATTTTCAGGAAGTTATTCATCAAGCCAGCTAGGGAAGCGCTGATTAAAGCTAGTTTGATGGATTTGCAATTCAATAACAAGTGAGTCCAAGGCAGAGATTACAAGTCATAGCACCGCTATGGCTAAAATCTTTAACGCAGGAATCGCTTGTTTTGGATGCAAAGGCGCGAATCATGCTTTGATCGACGCTTCCCTAAAACATTCCTATTTCCTTAAACCATTGAACCGTCAACACCTGTACGATGAAATTTTGACTTGGCCGTTTATCTCACGCAGCTTTATCAAAATTAACAGGAGAAGCACCTTGCGCGATTGGCTTAAAAGCCTTTATCTTCAAATAGACGAACAATTCCCTGCAATCACCGCGCTGCTACGTCGAATAACGGGGCGAGATCACTTGTGTAAGGTGCGCAAGCTTATCCGGGGTGACAGGAACACCATCCGCTATCGCAATGTGCAAATGAATGCTGTGAGCTTCGATATCGAAGGCGAAGATAATTGTATTGATATTGGCGAAGACTGCGTATTAAACAATGTTACTTTCTATATTCGCGGCAATCGACATCGCATCGTAATCGGCCCGTGGTGTCGATTTAATCGCAATGCTGTCATCTGGATAGAAGATAGTGATTGCACGCTGAATATCGGTGAACATTCAAGCTTTGAGGCTGTGGAAATCGCTTTGACTGAACCCGGTTCAAACATTGATATTGGTCAGGATTGCATGTTTGCCTATGATATTGAACTCCGTTGCGGCGATTCGCACTCCATACTTTCAGCACAAACCGGGCAACGCCTAAACTATGCGGAGGACATCCTGATTGACGACCATGTCTGGGTTGCGACCCGCTGCACTATTCTCAAAGGCGTGCACATTGCCCGTGATTCGGTCGTTGCTTCGGGGGCGATTGTCACCCGGGCATTCGACAAAGCAGGCATTGTAATTGCCGGAAATCCCGCCAAAGAAATCAAAGACGCTATTACCTAGAGCCACTTGCAAAAGTCTGGGTGGATGAGTTGCAATCCCACTTCGAGTGCGATTTTGAGTTGGAATGAGGTGAATGGTGGTTCCAT
>QILF01000096.1 GCA_003233235.1 Zetaproteobacteria bacterium | reverse complement strand
GCTCGGGCACGAGGTGTTGCCAACCTACTACCGGCGCAATGAAAGTGGTTTTTCCGACGATTGGGTGCATATCTCCAAGCAGGCGATGATTTCCAGTATTCCGCATTTCAATACCGACCGCATGGTAGCCGAATATGCGCAGCGTTTTTATGTGCCTGCATCCGATCACGGTCAACTGCTGGTGGCCGATAATTTTGCGCATGCCAAGGCTCTGGCCGGGTGGAAGGCGAAGGTGCTGAAAGGTTGGCGTAAGGTTAATTTGAATATGATCGGAGATAGCGATGCTGAACTTGATACGGATTTTGGAAAATCAATTTCACTGCGTGTCAAAGTGAATCATGATGGTTTGTCAGCGGATGACATTCAGGTCGAAGTGCTGCTGCTGCGACCAACCCGCGATGGTGACCATAAACTTTACCGTACCATCAATATGGAACATGCCAAGGATGGTATTTTCGAGGTGAATCTTAATCCGGATGACAGCGGTGATTTTGCTTATCACATTCGTGTTTATCCGACGCACCCCGATTTGGCGCATCCAATGGCGATGGGATTGATGACTTACCTGTAAAAAAAACATCCCGAAACTAAACCGGCGTTGTCGTTTTGCGATAGCGCCGGTTTTGTTTTAGGTATGTGGATGCCTGAACTGTGTTTCAGGAAGGATTGTTTAACGCGTGTTTTTGCTGTCGAGAGCAAGAGCGGCAGCGCCAAGAATTCCGGCATCATCATCCAGTATCGAACGATGCACCTGCACTTTGCCCCGCAATGGCGGAATAAGCTGTTTTTGCAGTGCCTGATGCATGGGGCTGGACATAAATTCCCAAGCGCCGGTTAGTCCGCCGCTGATGCTGACGTGACAGACATCAAGCAGCTTCACCGATTCGGCGATAGCCACGCCGAGATATGTTCCGGCATCGTGCAGCACTTGCAGCGCAATTTTATCGCCTCCGGAAGCCAGTTGGCACACCTCACGGGCGCTAGCCTGCTGTCCCGATTTTTCAGTAAATCGTTGGCTGACCGCCGTGGCCGAAGCCCATGTTTCGAGGCAGCCGCGCGCACCGCAGCCGCATAGACGATCTGCAGGTGCAACTTGTAGATGGCCGATTTCCATGGCCATGCCGTTATCGCCTGTATACAGCATATTATTTATAATAAGTCCGCCGCCGATACCGGTTCCCAGCGTGAGGTGCAGCAGCGAGGCATAGCTTTGCCCGCCGCCGAAACGAAATTCGCCCAGTGCCGCCAGCGAAGCATCATTTTGCGCATGCACTGGTCGTCGCAGTCGTTTGCTCAATATTCCGGCAAGCGGAAAATCATGCAAGCCGGGGATATTCGGTGAAGATATTAAATTACCGGTGGTCAGCTCGAAGAAACCCGGAAAACCGATGCCGACAGCAGTAATTTCGGGGCGTTTTTCAAGCAGCGGCATCGCCGCATCCGTTATGCTCTCGACAATATGTTCAGGCACGGATTGTTTAGGTGTTATGTTGGAAAAGTTCGCATTCAGGCTGGTTCGTTCTGTTATTCCACCTTGCGCATCAACGACGGCAAGCCGGATGTTTGTACCGCCAACATCCATAACCAGCACTACGGTGGATTGCATGTTTGTGAACCCTAATCAATTAGCGATTGATACAATTTGGCGTAATCGCTGGCCGATACTTTCCACGATGAGTCGCGACGCATGGCATTGCCGGTGATGCGCTTCCATTTTGCCGGATGCTTCCATGTGTTTACAGCTGCATGAACGGCTTCCTTAAAGGCCGCAGGTGTGGCTTTACTAAAGGCAAAACCGGTGGCTGTTTTTTTATTTTGCATGTAATCGCTTACGGTATCTTTTAAACCGCCCGTGCTGCGTACGACCGGGACATTGGCATAACGCATGGCCATCAGTTGGCCGAGTCCGCACGGTTCGAAGCGCGAAGGCATCAGAAAAATATCCCCGCTGGCGTAAATCTGGCGGGCCAGTTTTTCGTTGAAACCGGCGAAAAAGTGCATTTGCTGCGGGTGACTGTCCGCTAAATCATGCAGCATGGATTCCCACACCGGTTCGCCGGAGCCGAGAATAGCCAGTTGATAACCCGCTTGCAGCCATTCGGGAATGCAATCAAGCAGCAAATCCACACCTTTTTGTTCGGCCAGTCGGGAAATCATGGTCAGCAGCGGTGCATCGTCATCGTCAGCGAGTCCCGTTTGTTCACGTAACGCAGCTTTGCAGGCTGTTTTCCCGTGCATTTTTCCGGCCTGAAAATTGGCGACGATGGCTGTATCGGTAGCCGGGTTCCAGTTTTCTACGTCAAGGCCGTTGACGATGCCGGAGAGTTTATCGGCATGATTGCCGAGGAAGCCTTCCAGATTGCAACCGTATTCCGATGTTAGGATTTCTTCCGCATAGGTTTGGCTTACCGTGGAAATGTGATCAGCGGTTGCGATACCGGCTTTCATGCAATTGATCTGGCTGTAAAATTCGTAGCATCCGGTGTGGTAGAAATCGGCAGGCAGGCCGAGACGGTGCAGCCAGAAAGAGGGGAAAATACCCTGATAGGCAAGATTATGGATGGTGAATACGGTTTTTGCACCGGCAATGCGCGGTTGGTGCTGGTATTGCGTTTGCAGTAGCAGTGGCACAAAGCCGGTTTGCCAGTCATGACAGTGAAAGATGTCCACCGGTTTTTTCAGCAGGCAGGCGGCTTCGAGTGCGGCACGGCAGAAAAACAGATAACGCGGGAAATTGTCTTCATACGCACCGCCGGGCGGGCCGTAGATGCCATCGCGGTCGAAAAAACCGTCATGTTCGACGAGGATAAACCTCAAACCATCGGATTTGGCTTCATGCAGTGGTGCATTGTAGTCAACGCCATCCATCCACAGTGGCACGCTTTTTTTCAATGCCTTGACCTTGATGCCGGCGGCGGCGATGTGTTTGCGGTAAAACGGGAGAATCACGGTTACGTTGTGCCCGAGTCGCGAAAGCGCTTGCGGCAATGCGCCTGCGACATCGGCGAGGCCTCCTGTTTTGGCTAGCGGTGCAGCTTCGGAAGCGATAAAAACAATATTCATTTTGGCCATAAGTCCAACCTTCGATAATGTGTGACAGGAGCATAGCAGTAAGTTGGACAGGCAACAAATGCGCGTCGCAAATTGTATTAGCAACAAATAGACTGGAGCGGAATGGGGCGGAATCAATGGCGTCCGATGACGATTTGTTCTACACTGCAACGCCACCAAAGACCCCGGAGGGGAATTCGATGTCCGAACTTTTACAATCACAGGCATGGAAAGCACTGCAAGAGCATTACCAAGGCGTGTCCAGCGTGCATATGCGCGACCTGTTTGCGCAGGATGCAGAACGATTTGAACATTTTTCGCAGCATTTCAACGATATGCTGGTTGATTTCTCTAAAAATATTATCACCGACGAAACCATGTCGCTGCTCATGCAGCTTGCCAAAGATCGGGATGTGCCCGGCTGGATTGAGCGTATGTTTGCAGGTGAGAAAATTAATAACACCGAGAATAGAGCGGTGCTGCATACGGCGTTACGCAATCGATCCAATACTCCGGTGCTGGTGGACGGCGAGGATGTGATGCCGGATGTCAATCGTGTGCTGGCGCAGATGCGTGAATTTACCTAATCGGTGCGCTGCGGCGAATGGAAGGGAAGTACCGGTAAAGCGATTACCGACATTGTCAATATCGGCATCGGCGGTTCCGATTTGGGGCCGGTGATGGTTACCGAGGCGCTGACACCCTTTGGCCGCGACAAATTGCATATGCATTATGTTTCCAACGTTGATGGCACGCATATGGTTGAAACGCTGCGTCATCTGCACCGTGAAACGACGCTTTTTGTGATCGTTTCCAAAACTTTTACCACGCAGGAGACGATTACCAACGCGCGCACGGCGCGTGATTGGTTTCTCACGCGCGGCGGTACTAAAACCGCCGTCGCTAAACATTTTGTCGCTGTTTCTACCAATGCCAAAGCGGTGTCCGCCTTCGGTATCGACACCGATAATATGTTCGAGTTCTGGGATTGGGTCGGCGGTCGTTATTCATTGTGGAGTTCGGTTGGTTTGTCCATCGCACTGTATATCGGCATGGATAATTTTGAAGAGCTACTGGCCGGTGCACACGACATGGACGAACATTTCCGCACCAGTCCGTTGGAGAAGAATATTCCAGTCATTTTGGCCATGCTCGGTGTCTGGTACAACAACTTCTTTGGTGCTGATTCGCATGCGCTGCTGCCGTACGACCAATATATGCACCGTTTTCCGGCCTATTTTCAGCAGGGAGATATGGAAAGCAACGGCAAACGGGTAACGCGCGAGGGCAATCCCGTGGATTATTCCACCGGCCCGATTATCTGGGGCGAACCGGGAACCAACGGCCAACATGCATTTTATCAGTTGATTCATCAGGGGACGAAGCTGGTTCCGTGCGATTTCCTGGCGCCGATTGAGACCAAAAACCCGGTTGGCAGGCATCATCCGATGCTGCTGTCCAACTTCTTCGCGCAAACCGAAGCGCTGATGTGCGGTAAAACTGAAGATGAGGTGCGCGCCGAACTGGAGAAAGAGGGTTTGTCCGGCGATGAACTGGAAGCACTGTTGCCGCACAAGGTCTTCCCCGGCAATAAACCGACCAATTCGATTCTGTTCCAAAAACTGACCCCGCGCATGCTGGGTACGCTGCTGGCCATGTACGAACACAAGATTTTCGTGCAAAGCACCATCTGGGGTGTGAATGCCTACGACCAATGGGGTGTCGAACTCGGCAAACAACTGGCCCGCAAAATCCTCCCCGAACTGGATGATTACGACGATGTGAAAAGCCACGATGCTTCGACAAACGGACTGATTAATCATTATAAGGAACACCGCAAGGAATAATTTCTTTGCGTTTCTTTTTCCATGATTCTGAACGAATGCAGCGAGGTGTATGTCTTCGGCATTATCCACGTTCGCTTTTAACCAAGACAAGCACAAATTTTTTGCCAATGAAATATGAATACATTTCTGGCATTTATTATGCCACCATATATGATACCATGTCGATATGAGTAAGTTGGAAAAACTGATTCGGGCGATAGCTGATTGAAATGATGGGCAAGTACGGAGGCTGATATGCATTATCCGTTTGAAATTTTCTACAGTGATGAAGATGAAGGCTATATTGCGATTGTTCCCGACCTGCCGGGTTGTTCCGCTTTCGGTGATAGCGAAGAAGAAGCTGTGCGCGAAGTGCGGGTTGCCGTTGCATCCTATCTGGAAGCATTAAAAGCAGAGAATCGGGCGATTCCGACCCCTTCCGGTATTCCCAACGCCAGCGGAAAAATCACCCTCCGCATGCCAAAAAGCCTGCACGCCCGGCTGGCTATGGAATCGAAAACCGAGGGTGTCAGTCTCAATCAGTATATGCTCTATAAACTTGCCAATAGCTGACTGTCAAAAGTGAGATCACAAGGATTTCAAGAGTACGATTACCCTATTCGTTGCCCCGACCCTGAGCCAAGATGATCAAAAATATTTTGCAAATCAACTGGGCAAATTCTTGGCCATGCATGCAAAAATGCACGGCAATGCAAGCTAAGCCAGCGCTAACACTGCAGCGGGAACA
>QILF01000053.1 GCA_003233235.1 Zetaproteobacteria bacterium | reverse complement strand
GGAGGCGACCACCAAGGTCCCACCTGAACTGTCGCCGACGAGTGCGATCCGGTCCGCATCGACACCGATTTCATCACCATTTTCTGCCACCCAGCACAGTGCCGCGTAGCAATCTTCCAATCCGGCAGGATATTTATTTTCCGGCGCCAGCCTGTAGTCCACTGCGATGACCGTCAAGCCGGCGTGTTTACACAGATATCGGCAAACATGATCATGGGTTTCCAAATCACCCAGATACATTGCACCACCGTGAAAAAATACCACGGCCGGTGACGCCTCCCCGTTGATTCTGGCGGCATGCCGGTAGATGCGGATAGGAATTTCACCCCCCGGCCCGGCAATGCAACGATCTTCGCATGCATATACATCCACCTTCGGAGCAGCCATGGTGATGGCCATTTGCGTCAGCGCAGTTCGGGATACCTCAATGGGGATTTGATTCGCGGGCTTGAAACCGCCCTGTTTCATCTGTTCGATCAAGGCCTGGGTTTGTTCATCGAGCGGCATGGTTTTGAACTCCTCAGTCAGTTATACAAAAATATAGTGCGCGGTTGTCAGGATTCAGAAAGAAAGCTTGGGTATCGACTACCCCCATCAACAACGAGTTGCTCTGCGGTAACATAAGCGGATTCATCTGATGCGAGATACAAGATGGCAAAGGCGATGTCTTTTGGTTGTGCCAGTCGGCCTAAAGGAACATTTTTTTGGCCCCACTCGGTTGCCACTTCATCGACCGACACGCCCGCATCGGCAGCCATTACCTCAAGCAGACGTTCCAGCATCGGTGTGCGGGTACCGCCCGGATAAATGGAATTACAACGAATGTTGTAGTTATTAACAGCGCAGTGCATGGCGACTGAAAGCGTCAGGTTGGTAACACCGGCTTTGGTCATGCCGTAGGGTGTTTCCATCGGGCTGGGAATGAGTGCGCCCGAAGATGACACGTTGACGATCGATCCGCCGCCACTTTTACGCATGGCTGCAATCCCATGCTTACAACCCAGTAAAGGTCCCAGAGCGTTAACTCTCTGGATCTTGTCCCAGTTCTCGACGGTCACATTCTCGGGATCTGCAGCGACCCCGAATTCTCCACTACTGATGGCCGCGTTGTTTACCAGTACGTCGAGTTTGTCGAATTGGGCGAGCGTTTCACTGATCACCCTCTGCCAGTCGTCTTCGCGACTCACGTCATGATGTAAGAACCATGCATTTGAGCCTACTTCTGCTACCGTATCTTTACCACCCTGCTCATTAATGTCAGTAACGATCACCTGTGCTCCTTCATTCACGAACAAGAGTGCAGTTGCCCGACCGATCCCCGATGCTGCACCGGTAATGATGCTCACTTTACCTTCCAATCGTCTCATAGATCCTCCCTAAACGATGGTGTCAACATTTCTTGCGATCAAAATGCTCATAAACCCGCTAACGTAGTCCGGCTCACAGGCCTTACCCTTTGGCTTGCTCAAGTCGCATGTTGATCGCACTTCGCATGACCAGAGCCCCGTCACAGCTCTCAATGAGCTTGAATATCTCTCCGTCTTGCACGCCAAATAGACACCCTGCCGGATCGCCGTTTTTCTTAAATAACTCGGCTTGCTTTTTTGGTATACGACAAACTGGATTGTGGCCCTGAATCGCCCGAGTTTTGCATAGTCACTGGGATTCAGTATCCAGCATCAATTTGTCTGCGGCCAACGCTCCCGGGCTCAGGATGAAGTTCATACAAAAATTAATACAGCAATTCTTGCCATGCTCATCATCCTCGTAGCAGTATCTGTGCTATTTAACTAGAACGTTTGTTCTATTTTAGATTATAATACGAACAATCGTTCTAGATCAAGCGCTTTCCTTGATTGACGACGCCAATGCTACCAACACATTATGGCTGTCCGTACTGAAGCGAGAAATCAGACAAAGGAAAATGAAATGGAAATTGAAGGTATTGACCGTGTAGTGATAGGGGTAAAAGACCTGGATAGAGGGATAGAATTCTTCTCTAAGCTGCTTGAAGTGGACTTTGTAGAAATAACCAGTCCTGCTCCTGCGGTCGGTGGCGTGCGGTTTGCTGTCAATCTCGATAAGCACATAGAACTGATCTCACCTGTTTACCCGCTTAAAGACGCTAACCCCCCCAACCCAAAAAAGCTGGCGAGACTTCTTGATGAGCAGGGTGATGGCGCGCTATTCGCAGTCGCTTTCAAGGTCAAGAGTGCAGTCGAAGCTGCTGTTGACCTGGAAAGAAAAGGAATTGGTATTTTAAAGACCTTGGAGTTGGAAGACATTGAACCTTTTACCAAATCCAAATTTACGGAAGTGTTCACGCGGGATGAAGACACATTTGGAGTCGGAATGGCATTTTGCGAATATGAACCCATGAATAAATCTATGGAACCCACCGTCGCGAAGGCACACGAAGTCAGAGTTGAAGGTGTTGACCGTGTGCTTATCGCAGTAAAGGATATGGATAAAGCGATGGCACGGTTCTCGAAACTTTTCGAAGTGGACTTTGATGAAATTACAACAGGCCCCATCAAGGAATCTGCCCTGGCGAGAGTTGCCATTAGATTCGACAAGCAAGTGGAGTTGATCTCACCCGTTTACCCGCTCAAGGATGTTAACCCCCCTGATCCGAAAACAATGGCAAAACGAATCGAGGAGCAGGGTGAGGGCGCATTATATGCCCTGGTCTTGAAGGCCAGGGATGCATACGACACCATAGCTGAAACGGGAAAAAAAGGAATTCGTGTTGCAGCGACCTTAGAACTGGAGAATATGGAGCCTTACCCGTTTTTCAATTATAAAGAAGTGGTCCTGAACGAAGAAGACACGCTTGATGTAAAGATTGCATACGCATCGTACGAGACTACTAAAAAGGAATAAAGTATCTTTTTAAATGAGCAAGCATTCCTGATCAAGCAGCAGCGTGATCGTGGCTAGGTGTAACAAAAGAAGGTATTGTAACTATGAGAGTTATCGATTATTTCGACAAAGGGGTGGAAACCGCACCGGATCGTGCGGCGGTTATTGCCGGTGATCTGGAATACAGCTATCAGCAGGCACAAACGCTAACGCACGAAATTGCTTCCGGGATGTGGGCGAGTGGATTCGACCTCGGGCAGCGGGTGGCGATTTATTCCAACAACGATGCACAAGCCTTCCTGTGTATGCTCGGCCTGTGGCGTGCCGGTGGCATCTGGGTGCCGGCCAATGTGCGTAATGCGCTGCAAAACAACATTGATTATTTCAACGATGTTGGCGTTCAATGGCTTTTTTATCATAGCGAGTTTCAGGATGATGCGGAACAATTGCGCGAGGCTGTACCGACCCTGAAGCAACTCTTTTGCCTCGATCGCGACGCGCCGGAGCAGCCGGCGCTCGAGCATCTGATCGAGCGGGGCAGGGACGCCACGGTTCCGGACTGGGGTGATCCGTTCGGCAATCCCGGGCAGATCATGGCCTTGTGGCCTACCGGTGGAACCACCGGCCGATCCAAGGCAGTGATGATGAATAACCTGAGCTGGGGTACAACCACCGAAATCGTTGCACGGCACTGGTATTGCGATGATCTGCCGCCGGTGTGTTTGATGGTTGCCCCGATTACACATGCGGCAGGCGGTATCGCCGTCATGATGACCAATCTCGCCGCAACCAATGTCATCATGCCCGGTTTCGATGCTCTGCAAGTAATGCAGAATATAGAAAAGTACCGCGTCACCCATTTGTTTTTACCACCCACCGCTTACTACGCGATGCTGGCGCATCCCCGGGTACGGGATTTTCACTATTCCAGCCTGCGTTATTTTATGGTTTCTTCGGCACCGGTGGCCGCAGACAAATTAAAACAGGGCCTGGACATCTTTGGTCCGTGTTTGTGCCAGTCCTTTGGGCAGGCGGAATCGCCCGTGATTCTGACCTGGAACAGCCCCGAAACAATCGCTGCTGCCGGGGCCGGCAAGCATCCTGAACGCTTGCATAGCTGCGGTAAAGAGACCTATCCGATGCGGGTTGCCGTGATGGACGATGAGGGTAATCTGTTAGCGCCGGGCGAGCGCGGTGAAATCGTGGCGCGCGGAACCCTGGTCACACCGGGATATCATAACAATCCACAAGCAACAGCCGAGATCCGCACCTTTGGCTGGCACCATACCGGCGATATTGGTTACCAGGATAAATACGGTTATTTCTACATCGTAGATCGCAAAAAAGACATGATAATAACTGGCGGTTTCAACGTCTATTCGGTGGAGGTAGAAGCAGCCATACTGGCGCTGCCTGAAATCAGGGAATGCGCCGTCATTGGCGTGCCGGATGACAAGTGGGGGGAAGCGGTCAAGGCGATTGTGGTACTTAAGAAAGGGGAAGCCCTCGATGAGGGAAACGTCATTGCACACTGCAAGGACAAACTCGGCAGTGTCAAGGCGCCGAAATCGGTGGAATTCCGGGATGAGATTCCTAAAACACCAACCGGAAAAACGGACAAGAAAGCGCTGCGAAGTCCCTACTGGGCTGATCTGGATCGTGCGGTACACTAAGCAAGGTAATGCACCATTGGGCTTAGGCCACCAATCGATCTAAATATCTCAAGCACCACTTTCATCCAGCATTTTCCGAAGGTGGTCAATCATTTTTTCTGCCGTATCACCAATCTGGTGAAGTTCTCCGGCAGACAGGTGTTTTTCAATATCCTGAAAAACATATTCCTTGAAGTTTTGCAGTTTAATGAACATTCGGCGACCCTTGGCGGTGAGGAAGAGGTTATAACGGCGCCGGTCTGCCTGCGAAATCTTACGTTTCAAAATCCCTATTTTCTCCAACCGCATGATTGAGCGGCTTGCCGCCGTTTTTTCAAATTCCCAGAAATCAATAATTTCGCTGGCGGTTACTCCCTTGCAGTGGAAAATTGATTCAATGATTTTCCACTCAATCAGGGTAATACCATTTTTCTGTTCGATATTGATCCTGAAAATACGATGAAACAAATTCGACAGCACATAAAGACGATAAATTTCCCGTT
>QILF01000051.1 GCA_003233235.1 Zetaproteobacteria bacterium | reverse complement strand
CATCGCGGTGACAGACCATGCAAATGCGTTCGAGCAGCGCCAACTCAATATCGTCACCCGGTAATTCAGCCAGATCACCGGCCCCCAGATGACGAATAGCCTGCAATGCATCGACATGTCGACGGAAGAACAGCCGATCCAGATTGTGCGTCATCAGATGCGCAAGCGGCGGAAAAATAACCGCTGCCAGCAATGCGGCGAGCGCCAGCGCGGCCATGGAAACGGCGTGCCCGGTCAGGGCGTAGAATGTGGACTCGATAATCAGCAGGGCGACAAAGAACACCACCACCGAGAGAATAGCTGCCAGCAGGTAGGTGGCGGCATGCAGCAGGCGTCGGCGGGAGAAGCGGAACATTAATCAGCACCTCCCTAAGCAGAGAATCAGGGTTGTGTTCGCTTCGGCGTCAGTCCGAAGTCGGTAAGCATGGCATGCATCTCATTGCACAAGGTCTCTGGCAGGGTCGTTAGCGGTAGCCGGATGTCCTTTTCCATCCACCCCATCATTGCAGCGGCGGCCTTGACCGGAATAGGATTGCTTTGCACAAACATCATGCGGTTAAGACCGCGCAGTGCCAGTTGTGCAGTGCGTGCTTCCAGCCAATCGCTTGTGGCGGCGGCACGGGTTACGCGCAGCATGGCTTCGGGGGCAATATTTGAAACTACGGAAATCACCCCGCAACCACCGAGCGCCATGAATGGCAGCACCGTCGCATCGTCGCCGGAAAAGAAATCAATGCGCCCTTCGCAAGCGCCGATGGTGGCGTTGAGTTGTTCCATATCTGCTGTTGCATCCTTGATGCCGACGATGTTGGCAATCCGCGACAGCAGCGAGACCGTTTGCGGTAAAATATTGGAATTGGTGCGCCCCGGCACATTGTAGATGATTTGCGGCAAGTGCACGGCCTCGGCGACCGCCTTATAATGCTGATAAATACCTTCCTGTGTCGGCTTGTTGTAGTAGGGGGAAATCAGCAGCGCTGCATCCGCGCCAAGGCTCTTGGCTGATTGCGTTAACTCAATGGATTCGGCGGTGTTGTTGCTGCCCGTACCGGCAATCACCGGTATCCGGCCTCGTACATGATCGACAGTAATTCCAATCAACCTCTTGTGTTCGGAAAAGGAAAGGGTGGCTGCTTCGCCGGTGGTTCCGGCTGGAACCACGGCCTGTACGCCAGCATCAATCTGGCGTTCCAAATGGGCACGAAATGCGGTTTCGTCGATTGCGCCATTCCTGAAGGGTGTGACCAGTGCGGTGATAGTGCCGTGAAACATTGAAACCTCCGTTATGGGCGAACTATAGCTGCTTCCGGACAAGGCGGAAGGGTTACAATCGCACTATACTTCGAAGTCAACGACACTACGCGATATGGCCGCTACTTTAACCAGCGGTACAACGGTCTGGTGCTCGGGATGCTGTTGGTAAATATCCAACGCCTCGCGGCTTTCCAGATCAGCGACGAGCACAAGGTCGGCAGATTGCCGAGAATGTAGAAAATCAATGCCCACCTGCACCTGAATGAGTCCCGGAATTTTGCCATTGAGCGCCTCAAGACGTGTTTTTAGCGTTGGTGCATCATTTCTGTCGCGTAAATTCCACATTACGATATGCCTGACCATTGCCATGCTCCTGAAATTAATGTTTGCGTCTGTCGCAAGCTAGCCTGCATTATTCACAAATACAGCCGCGTCCTTGCTTGTTCCTTTGCCCGCAACGAATCTCTCATCCCCCAGAGGATATTCTCTTGCGCAATACCCCAAGGTATCCTCTCTGCCGTAAGCGGCATTCACCTTGGCGCAATTCACCTGATCAATCGTCCGTATGCACTGCTACGCCTGATTCCTTCGAGACCCGTTGCAAACAAAGGCCCGGCGCAATCGGCAGGCTCCGGTGCTGGATAGGCCGCATGTTCCATCTTGAAAAAGCGTTGAAATAAGGTATATACTAGCGATGAGGTCACACAACATGATACATATTGTTGATGACAATCGGATTGTGCGTGATGTCATGGCTGAGCTTATAGTATTGTTCGGCTTTAAGGTCATCGAGTTTTCCTCCCCCGAGGTATATCTTGATTATGCCTCGGGCAATGATTATCAGGAACCGACAGCTGTTTTCTGCGATGTGATGATGCCGGGGCTTGATGGCTTCGAGTTGATGAATCGTATTCACGCATTCTATCCGCGCTGTCGGTTTGTGATTATGAGCGGGGGCAATTCTACGTCTTGCCAGCATAAGCAGGGCGCATGTATCTATCTAATTAAGCCGGTTCGGTTCGATATGCTGGAACGTGTTTTCAGTCATTTGCGTGCTTGTCGGCAATGCGGCCCGTCGTATGCGCTTTCCGCAACATGGGCGGATGACCGCAGCCTCTTTGGCGTGTCGGATGATTCCTGTCCGTTTCTACCTGCCGAGAGAACGCGTTGATTTTGGCACGCGATTTCACCATGCAACAGTATCGGACAAGTTTTATTCAGAGCTTCTCTGGAGCGCCATGCCACAGGCATAGCCGGAAGACCAGGCCCACTGAAAATTAAAGCCACCGAGATGACCGGTGACATCGACCACTTCGCCGATGAAATATAATCCCGGCATTCTTTTCACCTGCATATCGGATGAAGAAAGCTCCGCCGTGTCCACGCCGCCAACGGTTACCTCAGCTGTACGGTATCCTTCGCTACCATTGGGTTTAAGCTGCCAGTCGTGCAGTGCGGCGGAAATCTTTTGGGCATCTTTCGCGTCTATTTTTTCCAGTTTATTGTCGTGAATCAGTGCAGAACACAACAAAGATACTAGGCGTTTAGGTAACAGTGATGACAGCGCGGTGGATAGGTTTGCCTGCGGTCTTTTTTGTTGCCAGATGGAGATTGCAGTCGGAATATCTATATTTGGAAGCAGATCAATATGAATGCTATCGCTAGGCTGCCAATAGGATGAAATCTGCAAAATCGCCGGACCGGACAAACCTCGATGGGTGAAAAGCATGGCTTCGCTGAAATTTTGTCCGTTGCAACGCACACAAACATCCAGCGAAATACCGGCCAGCGATTGCAATGATGTTTTTTCTGTGCCGGTGAAGGTCAGCGGCGCAAGCCCGGCACGCGGCGGGATGATGTTCAGCCCGAATTGTTCGGCGAGCTTCAGTCCGAAAGCTGTCGCGCCCATTTTTGGAATGGATAAGCCGCCGCAAGCGATGACAAGTTGATTGGCCGAGAAGTTTCCTTGCGTTGTGCTGAGGCGGAAACCATTTTCTTCTGAAATATGCTGAATATCGGTATGGGTTTTGATGCAAACGCCACCGGCACGACATTCGCCAAGCAACATATCGAGAATATCACGTGCCGAATTGTCGCAGAACAACTGTCCGTGGCTGCGTTCATGCCAGGCGATGTCGTTTGTTTTAACCATGTCCAGAAAATCATGGGCGGAAAAGCGCGCCAATGCCGATTTGCAGAAGTGCGGGTTGTTGGAAATGAAATCATCGGCAGTTGTGAAGCGGTTGGTGAAATTACAGCGCCCGCCGCCGGATATGAGAATTTTTTTACCCGGTTTTTCGGCATGATCAAGTAGCAAAACCCGTTTGCCGCGCTTACCGGCCAGTGCCGCGCACATCAGCCCGGCAGCACCGGCGCCGATAATGATGACCTCGTAAAAAGTAGCGGTTTTAGACATGTGAATCGTTCAGATTAAAATCGCCAACGTGGGGACGCAGATTGCCGCTCACGACTTTTGCACGTGGCTCTAAAGCTGGTGGCCACCTGCATTGAGTTCGGAAAATGCATTCCGCAAGTCCGCTCTGCGCCCCAGCCACAAACGCGTGAAAAAGAACGAAACCTGCTTGAGCCGGATGAGCATCAGCAGCATCGCCAGCGCCGACAAACCCTGCGCCCATAGCAAGCCGTACAAACCTTTATCGACAAGCATCGCGTAGGTGAAAAAATAGATACACAAAACCAGCGTGAAAACCGTGCCGATGACCACGGCAATGTTTTCCTGCACCTTTTTTATCCTTTCAAAGCTTTCAGCCGGTACTGAACTTGCCATGTCCTGTCTCCTTACATCCCGAAAGCGGGCAGGGCGGCATAGTAGCCTGTGCAGGGGCCGACGGCCAATTGGCGTGGAATGAACGGTGTTTCTTTCTTGAGTAGCAAAGTGAGTTGCTATAAAATGCACACTGATAGTGTACATTTATGAGGTTGCCATGAAAACAAATGCTGTTGATTTACGACGAAACATGAAAGATATTATGCGTGCGGTAGAGCGCAACGAGCCTGTGACGGTGCTCTATCACGGCAAGGAAAAAGCCATGATCCGGCCCATCGAACAAACATCCGCATCATCTGTTCGCAGGCATGCCTTTTTCGGCATGAATCAGCATGATACAACGGTGGAAAGCGTTATCGACGGGTTGCGTGACGGGCGTTATTGATGTTGTTTGATACCGATGTGCTTATTTTCGTGCAATGCGGCAACGTTAGAGCCGCCACACTCGTCGAGTCCGCTGAACAACGCTATATTTCCACCCAGACCTATATGGAATTGCTGCAAAGCGCCAAAAACAAAACGCAGCACCGCATTATTCAACAATTCCTCAAAGAATTCGCTTTCACGGTTCTACCCTTCACCGAGAATATTGGCCACCGCGCATCCGTCTATGTCGAAGAATATGCCTTATCGCATGCCGTGCGCGCCGCCGATGCCATCATTGCTGCAACAGCCGTTGAGCATCACCTGCCTCTATCCACCGCCAACAGCAAACATTTCCGTTCGATCAAGGAACTGGATTTAAAGGTATTTAAACCCTGAAACACAAGCTGTCCGGCTTACACCCATAAAACATATCTTGACGAAAGCTGCCGCACGATTATTGTGTACCGTAATACCGTACATCAGGTGGTAGAAAATGAATATTGTCAGTGTGAATCAGTTTCGTGAAAATTTGAAACGCTTTGTCGAGCAGGCCGCCAGCGAGCATGAACCGTTAAAAGTGTCGCGCCGAAACGGCGAAGATTTTGTCGTGCTTAGCAGCGAAGACTGGGAACGCGAGCAGGAAACACTGCATGTGCTACAAAACAACGGCTTAATGCAACAAATTGCCCAATCCATGCAATCCCATGTCGCCCGCTCCGGCTACCGCCCGAATGATGAGGACATGAATGAAATCCTTGGTGTTTGAAGGTCGAACTTGGGAAGTTTATGAACACCTGAGACAAACGGACAAGGCCATGCACAAAGCCTTGTGCCGAATT
>QILF01000122.1 GCA_003233235.1 Zetaproteobacteria bacterium | reverse complement strand
TTAATTCTGGGTAAAGCAGCTTGCATTAAGAATGTGCCAAATCAAGGCGCAATGTGCACGTAATAGCACGGCTATTGCGAAACATTGCAACACCGAGTTGGTGCATTATAAATGTAAAATGCAAATCCATGAATTGATCAGCGCCTCCCTAGACCAATTGTTTCGGGCCGAAGTGTCGAATGCCGCGAACAAGTTCGCAATAAATAACCTTCATTGAGAAAATAACCGGAACCACAAGAATCAAGCCGATAAATCCGTAATAATAACCGGCCAGCATGACACCGAGCATGACCGTTAACGGATGCAGGCTGGCGGATTTGGCGACAATGCGCGGAGTCAGATAAACATTATCCACGATTTGTGCCACAAAGATGACAATCAGCGCCAGCAATACGGAAACGAAATCCGGCTGATTGGACAATAGCACCACCAACACCGGTGGGATTTTAGCCAGCGAAATTCCGAAAAACGGAATCAGATTCAGCAGGCCGACAAGAATGCCCAGCACCGGCGCATAATCAATCCCGGCCAACCAGAAACCCAGCGTACAAATAATCGACATCGATAGCGCCTGAATGGAAATACCGCGTATATATTTTTGCAACTGGCTGGTTGCCACATTGTACACCATCCAACCGAGTTCAAAGTAACGGTTTGGCAACGCTTGCATCGCTTCATTACGCAGCATGCGAAAATCCTTGAGCAGAAAAAAGCTCACCAATGGCACCAACAGCAAAGAAAAAGCCACATCATTAAAATAGGAGCCCACCGAGACACTCATCGCCTCGGCTTGCGCATTCAGACCGGCCATCGCTGAATTGGCTGTCTGCACGGCATCGAAACCAATTCCCAGATGCGCCCGCGTCCATACCTCAATCTGAACACTCAATTGCAGGATACGTTCATCCAAATCTCCCGCACGCCGGGAAAACTGGTCGAATTGCTGGCTAACTGCCGGATATAACAAAGCAGTCAGCGCCAGCATCAGTATCACCACCATCACCATGGCAATAGCTACGGCTGTTGATTTATCGACATCTCTGCGCACCAGATTTTCTACCGTTGGAGATAATGCAGCGTAAAAAGTAGCGGATAGGACAAGTGTAAATAAAATCGGCTCAGCAACCGCGACGGCCAGATAAACAAGCCCCAGACCTATACCGAACACAAGTGCCGCCAGCGAAGCCGGATGCAGGAAAACGCCTGAAAAAAGTCGTTTCACTGACGTTCGTCCTGTTTGATCATTTTATTTTTGTCCATCAGCCGCTGTGCCAGCATTCGGGATAAATTCTGCAACAAACGTGCAGCCTCCTTGGGCATAATGGCCAACCATTCATTAAGGTCGGAACGCAGGAAGAAAACCAGTTCACAATCATCAATTGCAACCACTTCGGCAGTGCGCGGCAAATCAGCGACCAACGCCACTTCACCAAATAAATCACCGCGTTGCATGCGGTCCAGTTCCACACCGTTAGCACGAACGGCAACCGCACCGGAAAGTAAAATCACAGCTCCGGCTCCGGCATTCCCCATCGCAAAGATAGGCTCGTCGGCCTTATAGGTGCGTACATGCATGCGTGAGACCAGCCAACGTATTGATTTACGTGGAACTTTTTCAAATAGCGGGTTTTTTTTGCACAATGCGCAAGTATCTTCCACCCAATCGATTTTCGGGCGAAACAAACGCAACCAGACCGCATCTTTTGCCATACCTACCCCTTATAAGTCCCGGTTCTTCTGAGCCACTTGCAAAAGTCGTGAGCGGCGATTTTCGTCCCCGCTCCGGCGCGATTTTGAGTTGTAATTTCGGCAAAAATGGAACCACCATTCACCTCATTCCAACTCAAAATCGCACTCGAAGTGGGATTGCAACTCATCCACCCAGACTTTTGCAAGTGGCTCTTCTTTCAAAGAATATTACACTACACTAAGACTTGTTCACATAAAATCCAAACGAAGCAGGATATGAAACAGCTGGAAACATTAGTGTTAACAGGCCCTAGATTCTTCGAGAAAACACCAATCTTGTTTGTTAGAAATATCCTTTATGACGTATTTTATAAGCTGACTTCGTATTGGTGCTGAAAGGCTGAAACAAAAGCGGTCATTTGTTCTTCCGGCAAGGCGTTGATACCCGCAGCGGCAGCACGGCCTCCACCACTTGGAAATTGGCGGCACAACACATCCGCGCCCTGCTTACGAGCCAGCGGCGCACGCACACTGATACGGTAGCTTCCATCATCCAATGGCATGGAAATGGCATGTGCCCTTTCAGGAAAAGTGCGCGCCAGTTCATTGCCGAATACACCGGACACGCGCCGCGCCCACGCGGCATTGGGTAATTGAAAAAGCGCTGCGCAAGCCGTTTTCGATTCTGCTGAAACAGCATGCGCTTGTGTTAAATCATCATACATACCGGCATTTAACGTGACAAAAACATCGTCTTCGGCAATAAACGCAAACGGATCAGAAAACGGCTGCATGCGCCGGTAAAGTGCTCCCGGATGAAAATATAAATCATCCTCGCTGACACCGTAAGCGTTGTAGTTCAGGCATTCGCCGAGCGTGCAAAGCTGTGCAAGCGCGGTTTCATTCAGTTCTAAAGGTACTGCGGCAAGGCGCGCGGCATCATGCAGATTGTCGCCAAAAGCCGCCACCACCGCCCACGGCAGGAAACGCCCTTGCAAATACCTGTTGACCAACAAGCTGCTGCAAACATCCGCTGCGAGGTCGATATGCGTATCCAGATTGGCATTTTCAGGAATATCACCGGCAAAATGATGGTCGAAATAGGTGATTTTCGCACCGGCATCAAGCAAACGAAGCAAATCGTCACGATTTTTGTCCAAAGAAATATCAAGTACCGTCACGCGGTCATTTTTTGCTGCATCCACCCTGCCGAGCAGCGCAATATCGCGTTTTACACCCGTTACCAGTTGCGCATCAAGCGGCTCAGCCAAACGCAACTGATGCAACGCGCACAAACCGTCCGCATCGCCGTTAAATACATCAAAACAAACCACGCGACTAATCTAATCCTCGGCTACGGCCAGCCGGATCACATTGCTCAAGGATTCACCCAGTTCCAGCATCTGATCCTCATCCTCGGCTTCAACCATAACACGCAATTTCGGCTCCGTTCCCGAAGCACGCACATTCAGCCGCCCCTTGCCGGAAAGACTCGCTTCTGCATCGCGGATAGCAGCACGCACCTGTTCATCGGCCAACACATCCATGCGACACGGCAACGTGATATTCCATAATTTCTGTGGATACAATTCAATACCGCCAACCAGAGATGCAAGCGATTTGCCGCGTTCCTGCATCGCAGCAAGCAGTTGCACCGCAGTCATCAAACCATCGCCCGTGGTATTACAATCAAGCATAATCACATGCCCGGACTGTTCTCCGCCTAAATTACAACCCTTGTCGCGCATCATTTCCAGCACGTAGCGATCACCCACTGCGGCGCGGCACATCTCAAGACCCAGCGTGTTCAAATAGCGCTCCAGCCCCATATTGCTCATCACCGTGGTCACCACGCAAGCACCCTTAAGCAGCTTTTCATGCTGCATATGCTCAGCCAGCGCCGCAATCACACAATCACCATCGACAATATGCCCGGAAGCATCACAAGCAATCAGCCGGTCGGCATCGCCATCAAGTGCGAATCCGGCATCCGCACCGCATTCCACAACACGCTTGCACATCTGCTCGGGATACGTGGAACCGCAGCCGGAATTGATGTTATGCCCGTCCGGCTCTGCATTCATGACCACCACGTCGCAACCCAGTTCGTGAAACAGCCTCGGCCCGACATCGTAGGCCGCACCATTGGCACAATCGACGACAATTTTCAGACCATCCAGACGGAAACCACGCGGCAATGAGGATTTGCAAAACTCCACATAACGCCCGCGTGCATCATCAATACGAAATGCCTTGCCAATTTCCGATGCCTTGGGCAGCGGCGGCAAATCATCCAAACACGCCTCAATCGCCAACTCAACTTCGTCGGGCAGCTTGAATCCATCGGCACCAAAAAATTTAATCCCGTTATCACCAGCCGGATTATGCGAAGCAGAAAGCACCACCCCCGCATCAGCACGCAAACTGCGCGTAAGGTACGCCACCGCAGGCGTCGGTATCGGACCGACCAGCATCACGTTCATCCCCTGTGATGTAAGCCCCGCACACAATCCTGATTCGATGGTATAACCCGACAGGCGGGTATCCTTGCCAATAAGGATTTGCGGTTGATGTTCAAGATGCCTGGTCAGCACAAAACCGGCCGCACGCCCGAGACGCAGTGCAAATTCGGCGGTCATCGGATCCTTGTTTACTGTTCCACGCACACCATCAGTACCAAAATAACGTCGCATAATAATTATTTTCCCTTGCTCGTATTGCCATGTCTTGCGGCAGGTACAAGCACACCGCGAAGTGTGATTTTTTTCTCCGCATCAACAATCCGAATCGCTTTACCGGACGGGCTCTCAACATTCACAGAAAAACTAAACGGCCCTGCTTTCGCTTCAGGATGAACCAGCGAGGTATCCACCTCGGACAACGCATCCAGCCACACCTCGGGACCGGCCAGCATCACCTGCGCCGGTTGCAGCGAAATATCGCGAGCCACCCATCCCTTGGGTGTGTCCACATGCGCTTTTAACGCAATCGCCCGCTTTACGACACGATCCAGTTGCACCTGCAAACGATCCGGCTGTAACTTGGTCGCCGTCAGTCCTGCCGGCAAGCGAATAGAAGTAATCTCCAACGCCTGATCGACAACGCCCGGCTTCTCAATATGCTTCAGCCTCAACGGTACGCGAATATCACCGGGACGCAGCGTATTGAGTCGCGCCTGCAAACCGCTTATCGTCACCCGCACATGATCCGGAAGATTATTCACAATCGCAATGTCGGCATTCAGCCCTTCGATCTGTAGCGGCACGTCCATACTGATTGATACCGTACCCTGCCCGTGCACTTGTAACCACAATGCCACGGCAATCAACACAGCCAGCAACTGAAGGCCGCTGGTACGCAAAAAACGAGCTAGCATCTGCACCGAAACACGCATTACGAACCACCCGGCGAAGAAAATTTCTCAATCAAACGATGGCGCAATGCCGTAGCATCCAGTGCCTCCGACATTTTTCCCGCATCGGCAATACGTACAAGTCCGGTTTCCTCGGAAACGACAACCACCAAGGCATCGCTCTCCTCGGTCACACCGATTGCCGCCCTGTGACGCGTGCCGAATTCTCCAGACAATGCATTAGCCTGCGCCAGCGGCAACAGCACACGTGCCGCCACAATACGTCCGCCTTCTGCCACATGCGGTTGAATCATCACCGCACCATCGTGCATCGGCGCATGCGGGCAAAATAATGCTTGTAACACATCGCTACGCACCGGCACATCCATTTCCACGCCCGAATCGAACAGGTGTTTGAGCCCCGTTTCACGCTCAATAACCAGCAAAGCTCCCCATTTGCGGTGTGCAAGCGAGAAAGCACCCTCAACCAATGCATCCACCAGTTCAGTCGGCGAAACTGCCGAAGCCAGCGGATTGACACCCACCTGAACCAACGCACGACGAATCTCATGCTGAAAAAGCACCACCAGAATAACAATAAAAGAGGAAAAGAAATAACCGAATATCCATTCGAGCGTGAGTAAACCAAAAACACGTGCCACCTCGTACACAACCACGACAACGGCCAGTCCTATAATCATTTGCACGGCGCGCGTACCACGAATCATGCGCAACAGGAAATACACCAGCACCGCCACCAGCGCGATGTCGATAATATCTGTGAATCCGAAACTCCAGTTCTGCATCATTGGCGTGGATAATACGTTTATCGACCGGCCTTAAGCAAGCTCAATGCGATGCTTGGCGAAGTGACGCTGCCACTTTGATTGCCCGCGCCTGAGTTGCAACGTCGTGAACGCGTAACCCGTCCGCACCGTTCAGAATACAAGCCGTTACCGCAGCCGTCGTTTCCGGCTCACGATCCGCCACTTGCGAGCCAGTTAATTCACCGAGAAACGACTTGCGCGACACGCCCATCAGCACTGGAAATCCAAGTGCCCGCAAGCGCGGAATCGCAGCAATCAAATCAAGGTTATCCTGAAGTCGCTTGCCGAAACCGATGCCCGGGTCGAGAATAATTCGTTCCTCGCCAATACCCGCTGCCGTACAAACAGCCACCCGCGCCTCCAGAAAAGCCAGCACTTCATCAACCACATCATCGTATTGCACATCATGCTGCATGCTCGCCGGTGTGCCGCGCATATGCATCAGACAGACATCCACACCGGATTCGGCGACGACATGAACAGCCTGCGCATCGCCGGTCAGCGCCGTCACATCGTTAACCATGCACGCCCCCGCGCGGGTAGCCTGCCGCATCACTTCCGCCTTGCAGGTATCAATGGAAACGGGAATGTTTTTTTTACTTAGTTTTTTAATAACAGGAATCACCCGCCGCAATTCTTCCGCTTCCGATACCGGCCCGGAACCGGGCCGCGTCGATTCGCCGCCGACATCAATAATCGCCGCCCCGGCATTGCGCATGTTTTCCGCATGTTTGAGCGCGTCATCAAGATGCACATGTTTACCGCCATCCGAAAATGAATCGGGCGTGCAATTCAGCACCCCCATGATCCACGCATGAGCATCGGAAGGAGCGAACCAGCGGGAAGGTTTCACCATCATTGCACAATTACCATCAACACCGGAACTCTCTCCTCCTTTTTTTCTTTCGCCTTGAGCGAAGTCTATTTTGTTCTATTTTTCCCATAAATTTTGTTCAACAATTGGTCGGCAAGAAAAGCGTTGGGCAATCTAAAAGGCAGTGCTAATTGTATTCCTTTATCCGCTCTACACTCCGCAACGCATCTTCCCTGTGCCCCTGTTTGAGATAAGAAAGCCCCGCCTTGTAGAACCAATCAGCCGCTGCCGCACCGCTTGTCGTTACACCGTCACCCTTAGCATAGCTCACACCCAGATTGAACTGGGCAGAGGCATATCCCTGTTCTGCCTCCTTGCGGAAAACGGGCTGTGCCCACTGCTGTCCCACTTTATGAAATAAAAGCAGGCCTGATTCTCTGATTTTTGTTACAATGGTTGTGTCGAATAACTATTGATAATAAAA
>QILF01000030.1 GCA_003233235.1 Zetaproteobacteria bacterium | reverse complement strand
GTTGAGGCAGGAATATAATGCCAACCTGCCGGATTATCGCTGGTCCGAATGGGGCTGGAAAAACGACTTTTGCCATGGAGTACCTGCCTAGGGTTGCCGAGTGTAAAAACTTTGTAAATGCCGACCTGATTGCCGCAGGATTATCGCCTCTTGCCCCTGAGCGTGAACTGGTCGCAGCCAGTCGGATTTTTCTCTCTGAGATCGAAGCGCATATTGCGGCAAAAGAGAGTTTTGCTTTTGAAACCACGCTTTCGGGGCGCAGCTATCTTCGCCTGATTAAGCGGTTGCGTGACACAGGCTGGTGGGTGGAATTAATCTATCTGGCTTTACCAAGTGTGGAAATGTCAAAGCTTCGCGTGGCAGAGCGAGTAGCCCATGGAGGACACAACATCCCGGTTCGTGATATCGAAAGGCGCTTTCCGCGTAGTCTGAATAACCTGTTTTATCTGTTCAGTCATGCTGTGGATCATTGCATTTGCTTTATGAACGATGGCGAATATCCCGTTCTATTATTTGAACAATATGGAAAAAACCGCAAGATTGTGCATGAAGCGTATTACCAGCATTTACTAAAGGAGACGGATATATGAAATCTTCATTGAAAACCAACTATTCTGAAGAGAGTCGTATTCTTCTCGATACACTGAAAACAGCAGTAGACCATGCGCTTGAGAAAAAGCGTCGTCTCGGCCAGTACGCAGTAATTTGGAAGAATGGAAAGCCTGTCAGGATTGGTTCGGATGCAGGCGATGCAGATCACAAGAGTGAATGGACATAATCACAGAGCCATAATCAGCGGTGTCGCACAGTTATTTTTACTGATGAGCATACAGGTTAGATGAAAGTGATGGGTGAATTAAATCGTTTACGCGAAGAAAATAAACGGTTTATATCACTGTTGAATCAACATGGCATTGCTTGGAAGGAAAAGCTCGAAGCCAGTCCTTCCCTAGAAACTTCTGCTAACTTGCCTGTCGGTGGGCTATCAATAAAACGCGGATTCAACTACCAAGTGCAACTTTGATGATAGTTTGAAAGAGCAAGCTGCGGTAGCAGCCTTGCGCTGTTCAGGCGGTTATTTCGAGGCCGGGATGATGTCTACCCGCAACGCTGGGAATCGGCCAAGGGAAAGTCGGGATATTCCCCTGCCTGTGGCAATGAGTGGAAGCCGGGCGTATGTCACAAACCACGAGTGAAATGCGGAGAGTGCAACAAACGAATGTTGCTACCTATTTCCGATGAGGTGATTTTTAATCACCTGTCCGGCAAGCAAACAATCGGTGTATACCCATTGTTGAGCGACGACCATTGCTACTTCCTTGCTGTTGATTTCGACAAACAGGAGTGGCGTGAAGATGCGGGCGCCTTCATGCGGCCATGCCAAAAGGTGGCTTTGGAAATTTGATTGCTCTCCCCTTGCAAAAATTGCCACGTGAGCATGGGTGTAGCGTGTTTGTAGATGAAATATTTGAACCATATCCAGACCAATGGGCATTTTTGGCATCTATTCAATCCATGCTCAGGTCAAACCTAGGCAAAGCCTTATTGCGTAGCAGCGGACACTAGCAGTACCTGAAATACCGCCAGACGCCCCTATCCAAACTGTATTCCGGATTCTGACCACTGATGAGAAGCGGAATAGAAAAATCTCCGGGGATATACTGGATGCCTACCGGGAAGGACGAAAAATATTGCTTCTAACAGAGCGAACAGATCACCTTGCACGTTTACGCGAAGGGCTTGGAAATGAGGTCGAACACTGTTTTGTACTGCATGGTCGGTTATCGAAGAAACAACGCGCCTCTATCTTTTCAGAGCTTCAATCACTGGAAGGTTCTACTCCACATGTTTTGTTGGCAACAGGTCGCTTGATTGGTGAAGGGTTTGATCATGCCCCACTTGATACACTTGTGTTAGCGATGCCAATTTCATGGAAAGGAACTTTGCAACAATATGCCGGTCGCCTGCATCGAGATCATGTGGATAAACAAGACGTTAGAATTTATGACTATGTTGAAAGTGATCAGCCCCAGCTTGCACGCATGTGGGATAAACGTCAGCGAGGTTATCATGCAATGGGATACAAAATTATTCAGCCTGAAATAAAGGGCAGTTTGTTATGATGTTACTGATTGACTAATGAATGTGGCCAACCATGAAGAAGATATTTGATCCGTTTTTCACCACAAAATTTATTGGTCGCGGGCTTGGTTTGAGTGCTGTGCTCGGCATTGTCAGGACGCATAACGGGCTGATTCAATGCAGCTCTGAAATTGGCAAGGGGGCGGTGTTTCATGTGATCTTCCCCGTCAGTGAAGCGGGCCGTGCAGAGGCTTAAATTGGTATATACGTGTGATAGTGTGTAGAGCAGGGGAAATTGAATAAATTATAAGTTTTGCCCTCCGACCGGATACGCTGAATTGTATGTATCCGGTCGGGTTGCGTTAGGGCCTGTTTACATGAAATCCAGGTGTTTGGATTCTGATGTTTTGGATCTTAATAGGTTATGCTCAATTAGCCGATACATTCACCACGGAAAAGACACGGCGATATCGCGCAGTCCGGAATGCGTTTAAAGCAGCTATTGTGACCTTCCGTAATCTGGATGTTACGAATAAGATCGTCTTTGCGGGCCTTGGCAGCATTTTTGATGCCCAGTCCACGGGCCATGTCGGTAAGGGTCTTCTTGGTTAATTTTGTTTGCGCAGTCATTGCGATTTCCACCTTTGTAGAATGATTTTGCGGCGCACGATACGCCACTTTTGATTCATTTCAAGTGGCTAAAATAACCTTTATAAACAGTGGTTTATAGACCTGATTCGGGTGCTGTCAGGCGTGGTTTCCGGGCTTGCGTTTGGGGTAGTCGAAATCAACAAGCGAAAAGTTGTCGGCTGTGTACCAGTTGTCGCCAGCGCATTCAAGTCGCACGATAGCGCAGGTGGGCATGCTGATTGATATTCCGCAAAGCGCAGCCGCTAACATGCTGATGCCGGGATTGTGTGCGACCAGTATCAGCGTGGCTGTGTTATCCGGTGTTTGTTGGATTATTTGCAGCATGGTGGAGGTATCGGCAAGATAAAGTTCTTGCTGCCAGTCAATTTGTGCGCAGGGAAAATCAAGGGCTGCGGCGATGCATTCGGCGGTGCTTTGTGCACGTCGTGCGGGGCTGCTGAGTATGCAGTCCGGTTGGATGCCGCCAGCTTTCAGGCGTGCGCCCATGATTGGCGCATCGCGGTATCCGCGTTCATTGAGCGGCCTGTCAAAATCAGCCAGGCCGGGGGTATTCCAGTCGGATTTGGCATGACGGATGAGAATGAGTTGTTTTGGCATGCGATGCTCCATCGTATCAGGGATAAGCGGACAGTGAAGTCGGTGAGCTTTTTTTGCAATGCTTGGCATGTTATTTGCGAGCGGATTGGCATGCGTAAGGAAAAAAGAGAGTTTGTCCGCCACCCGACATGCATTCCTATTGAGGTTCGGCTGCTTAGCGGGAGCCGGAGTGAAGTGCGTATTTTGGATATTAGTATGGGTGGGTTGGCCTTTGTATATCACTGGCCGATTTCTGTTGGTACTGAAATTGCAATTCGTGTGCCGGGCCTTGCCGAGTATCTTGAGTTGCTTGGTCGGGTGGTGCGTTGCCAAAGCGAATCTCCACATTGGATGGTGGGCATGGCATTTGAGCATCGTGAGGACGTATTTCGTATGCGCATGGTGGAACAGATATGCCATATTGAGGCATATCGGCAACAGATGTTGCGTGTGGAAGGGCGGCGTATGACGAGTGATGAGGCTTCGCTTGAATGGCTTGCCGCTAATGCCGCACATTTTCCGCGTTGCGGTTTATAGCTTGGGTTAAATATCAAGGTGGTTTTTCTAAACGTTAAAAGCGTATGTTTTGTTTGTTGATGCTGCGCAGAAGGTGGGATACGCTCGCCTTTGAAATGTAGGAAGGCGGGTACATGCAAGGAAAAACAGAACAAAATAGCGAACTTTCAGATGATTATTTCGGCCACGAACATCTGACGGTCATCAAGCCCAGCCGGGGTTGGCGCGCACTGAATCTCAAGGAGTTGTGGGCTTACCGCGAGCTGTTTTATGTGCTGGTGCAACGCGATATAAAAGTACGCTACAAGCAGACCGTGCTCGGTGTGGTCTGGGCGGTATTGCAGCCGGTTCTGACGATGGTGATTTTTACCGTGATATTCGGCGGTCTGGCCAAGATTCCTTCGGATGGTTATCCATACGCGATATTTGTATTTGCAGCACTCTTGCCGTGGACGTTTTTTGCCAATGCGGTCAGCACATCGTCTGTTTCGCTGGTGAATTCAGCCAATATGGTTAGCAAAGTCTATTTCCCACGTATTATTATCCCGCTTTCTTCCATTGGCAGCGGTTTGGTTGATTTGATGATTTCAACGCTGGTGCTGTTTGCGTTGATGCTCTGGTATGGCGTCGGCTGGTCGGCCAATCTCCTGCTCGCACCGGTGCTGCTGCTGGCGGTTATTTTTACCGCGCTTGGTGTCGGCACGCTGCTGTCTGCATTGACCGTAGCCTACCGTGATTTTCGTTTTGTTGTGCCTTTTCTGGTGCAGATATGGATGTATGCGACACCGGTGGTTTATCCGGCCAGTCTGGTGCCTGAGAAATGGCAGTGGCTGGTGTTTCTGAATCCGATGGCCGGCATCATCGAAGCGTTTCGTTCGGCTTTTCTGGACAGGCCGTTCGATCTTGGTTCGATTGGTATTTCTTTCTGTGTGTCGGTGGTGTTTTTCATTTGGGGCATTGCTTATTTTGAACGTGTGGAGCGCCGTTTTGCAGATATTATTTGATTCGCTTCGTTGTTTTAGCGGGATGATTGTTGATGCGTAAACATGCAGCCATAGAGGTCACGCACCTAAGCAAACGGTATGTGCTTGGCGGCGCTGAAAAAGCCGATGTTTCTTTCCGGGAAATGGTCATGGGTTCACTGGCGGCTCCGTTCCGGCGTTTGCGGCGTCTCAAGGGAGAGCGTGCGGCAGAAGAAAGCTTTATGGCGCTGGATGATGTGAATTTTGAAATTATGCCCGGCGAAGTGGTCGGTATTATCGGGCGCAATGGCGCGGGCAAGAGCACACTGCTCAAGATATTGAGCCGCATTACCGACCCGACAGAGGGGCGAATTGAAATACGCGGGCGCGTTTCCAGTTTGTTGGAAGTGGGAACCGGTTTTCATCCGGAGTTGACCGGGCGTGAGAATATTTATTTGAACGGCGCGATTCTCGGTATGACGCGGCGGGAGATTCAGTCAAAATTCGATGAAATTGTCGCTTTTGCCGAGGTTGAGAAGTTTCTTGATACGCCGGTAAAACGTTATTCGAGTGGCATGTATGTGCGTTTGGCCTTTGCGGTTGCAGCGCATCTGGAGCCGGAGATTCTG
>QILF01000055.1 GCA_003233235.1 Zetaproteobacteria bacterium | reverse complement strand
TGAGTTGCAATCCCACTTCGAGTGCGATTTTGAGTTGGAATAAGGTGAATGGTGGTTCCATTTTCCGAAAGTCCAACTCAAAATCGCGCCGGAGTGGGGAAGTAAATCGCCGCTCACGACTTTTGCAAGTGGCTCTTAGGTCTTTTCGGGTTTTATTAGAATCAAGCTGATGAAGGGTTGTACGAGACTTGTATCGAAGAACTGTCGGTTTGATTTTGCGCCTTTAGCGATGGAAAAGGTTAAGGCTTGATGCTTGTCTGATATTTTTGTTCAGATGCGGGGACAAACCAGTGTTCGCTGTTGTAGCCGATACCGGCGGGGGCGGGTTTAATGCCGTGGATGCGTTTGTGAAAAACGGGTAGGGAATAGGGTGCGTAAAGGAATACGACCGGCACATCCTGATGGAGTTGTTGCTGCACAATAGCATAAAACCGTTTGCGTTCGGCTTTGTCGAAGGTTTTGGTGGCGGCGACCAGTGCTGCATCCACTTTAGCGTTGGCGTAGGAGAGGAAATTAAACTGGCGCGGGCCGGTTTGCGACGAATGCCAGATGTTGAACTGATCCGGTTCCGGTGAAAGCGACCAGCCGAGAATGACTGCATCGAAGTTGCGTTTGTTGATGAAATTCTCGATAAATGCCGACCATTCAACCAGCCGGACCTTGACCAGAATACCGATGCTTTTCAGCCGTTGCTGGATGATGGTCGCAGTATCGGCACGTTGTTTATTGCCGTTGTTGGTCAGAATAGTGAAGGAAAGCGGTTTGCCGTTTTTATCAAGAATACCGTCGCCGTTATTGTCCTGCCAGCCAGCTTCGTGCAGCAGTTTTTTCGCTTGTACCGAATCGAACGGACGCACCTTAATGTCTTTATCTACCCAGTAAGTACCCGGTTTATAGGGCGTAGCAATGGTTTCGCCGAGGCCGAGCAGTACACCATCGACAATCTCCTGCCTATCAATGGCGAAGGCGATAGCGCGGCGCACGCGCGGGTCGTCAAACGGTGCGCGTTTAAGGTTGAAACCGAGATAGGTGTAGCCGAAATCAAGGTATTTGTAGCGTACATAATTTCGTTTAAGTTGCTGTTTTGTCTCGAATAATCGGCGATATTGGATTGGCGTTAATCCCATGCTGTCCAAGTGACCGGCGGAGAGTTCTAAAAATTGTGTAGCCGAATCAGGGATGATGCGTGTCATGCGTTCGTTTATCCACACCGGCCCATCGAAATAATCCGGGTTTGCTTTGAGCAGGATGGATTGTTGTGATTGCCATTCGGCGAGTTGATACGGGCCGATAGTCGCTTTCGGGTGGCGGGATAGGTCGGTGTTCATAATATCCACGCCTTTAAAAATATGCGCAGGCAGAATGGCCAGTCCGGTCCAGGAAGTCAGGGCCGGGGAATAGGGTTCATCGTAGTGGACGGTGAAGGTGCGTGCATCGGGGGTTTCCACCCGCTTTACCTTGATGTAATCGGATTTGTAGGCGCTTTGTGTGTGCTCGTCGAGTAGCAATTTGAGGGTGAAGGCACAGTCGGCGCTGGTCAGCGGTTTGCCATCGCTCCATGTCAGGTTCGGGCGCAAGCGGAAGGTGATGGAGAGATTATCTGCCGAGACTATCCATGATTCCGCGAGTTGTCCGGTGAGATCGAGATTTTTATCATATTTGAGCAGCGACAGATACATTTGACCGGCAATGGCGTGGCTGGAGGCGTCACCGGCAATCATTGGAATCAGATTGCTGGCATCACCGATACTGGCCGATACAATACGGTCGCCGCGCGCTGGTGTTGCAGGGGCGGAAGCCACTTGTGTGGCAGTTGGTTCTGCTACTGAAGCAGAGGTGTCCGCATCACTGGAGCAGCCTGCGATAAAAGCAACAAAGAGGAGAAAGCTGAGTGAATGCAGACGCAAATCAGGAGGGGCGCGCGCGGGCTAAAACCCACAAACGATCGCCGGGATGCAGTGTTTTGTTGCGTCGAATACTGTTGGCGCGAGCGATGGCTGCGGGTGTGCTTCCGAAGCGTTTGGCAATGCGCCACAGGTTATCGCCACTTCTTACACGGTAATGAATACGTCGCCCCTGCGCTAGCAGCGGATTGAGGGGCGGGCTGGCCGAATTGAGGCGGCTGGCCGGTACTTTCAGACGCTGGCCGGGATGTAGTAAGCGGCCAAGTTTCGGGTTAACGCGTTTCAGATCGTATATGCTGGTGTGGTAGCGGCGTGCCAGTCGCCACAGATTGTCGCCGCTGCGAACACGGGTGAGTACATATTCCGGCGCAGCCTGACTGGCATTGGCGAGTAGTGGGTTAATCATTGATTCTGGAACGTGCAGGGTAATCCGGCGATGCAGATACTGGCTGTGGTTAAGTCCCGGATTGAAGCGGTAGAGTTCGTCGCGGTCGATTTTTGCAGCTTTGGCTAATTGGTTGACGTCGATAGGGCCGTCAAATGCGACCTTATGCGTTTCCCATGGTTCGGGAAATTGCCAGACACCGCGATGAATGAGTGCGGAAAGGCCGAGAATACCGCGAACATAGGTGCGGGTGACACGTGGTACAGGCATGCTATCCAAACCGTCCGCAGGTTTCCATGGGTGACGGCGAAGGCGCTTTTTCATGCTGCCCGGGCCGCGATGGTAAGCGGCAAATGCTGTCGGCCAATTGCCGAACATGGCATACATATCAAGCAGATACTGTACACCACCACGCGTGCTGCTTTCCACATGGCGACGCGGGTCGTAGCCGGCAGGTGCCTTCATCCCGAGTACGCGTGCAGTTCCGGGCATGACCTGCCACAAGCCGGTTGCGCCGGCGGGAGAGAAAGCATAGGGATTGTAGCCGGATTCGGCGACGGGAACGACCTCCAGACCCAGTGGTGCGTTCATGGATTTAAGAATTGGTAAGATGCGCGCCCGCACATAACGGGAGCGGTTTGAGACGTTTTTCCAGTTCTTGGCGTAGATGCGTTTGGCATCGGCCTGCACGCGAGCCAGATCACGTGCCGTGAGGTCTACGAGAAGCGGGTTGACTGTTTTGGCCCGCGCATGGACTGGTGGAGAAGCCGTGACCTGATGCTGCTGATTTAGAGCCGACTTGCCGGATTTGTTTTGCATTGCGATGTTGCGTTCTGTATCTTGAGAATCCGCTGCTTTGCTATGCATCGCTGTGGCGCAGCCCGGCAGATAAACCGATACGCCAATCAGGGATACAGTAATTAGAAGGGCGGACAAATTATGTCGCAAACCATGTCGAAAATTATGTCGCAGGTGGTGTCGTTGAATCACGGGGTGTAGAAAATTTCTCAATAGCAGCATCGACGAAGGATAGCGGCCTAGCCGATAGCGTAAAGTGATTTATATCTTAATAAATGAGCCACTTGCAAAAGTCGTGAGCGGCGATCTGCTTCCCCACTCAGACTTTTGCAAGTAGCTCAAATGGCACGGTTTAAATATAATGTTTGAACACGGATTCTTGCAATTGCAGGCCGTGCATTGGATATTTGGCAACGAATAGACGGGAATTTGCAGGAGGTGTGGTGTTTCAGAATATGTTGATGACAGGCTTTGGAGAGCCTCTGGGAGAGGGTATTTTGTATGTGTGTATGTGTAGATTTTGTGTAAATAGATTGCGCAGCAACGTGCCAAATTCGAAATGGGGCGTTGTTTCCGGTGCTGCTTAGACTTCAACGTCAACTGGTGAAGGCTGGTGTGGTGAACGAAAATCAGCTCGCTAAGGCAGCGGATATGGCGGTTAAACAACACGGTAAATTTCTTCCTGTTCTTCTCAACATGGAAGGTGTGGATGCTGACAGTGTATTGCGTACGCTAGCAGCGGCTCACAAGCTTCCTTACCTTGATGTTGCGGCGATTACACCCGAGCAGGCCTTGCTTGATAAATGCGGTGAGTCATTTTGCCGCGAGAACAGCTTCATCCCTATTGATGAAGCTGAAAGCCATGTGGCCGTGGCCATGGTGGACCCCACTGATTTTTCCTCTATTGATGCGATACGCTTCAAACTAGGCAAGAAGGTGATGCCTTGTTTTGCCAGTCCGAAGGCCGTGCAGCGGCGGATTCAGGTGTTGTACGATAGTGAAAATAATTTCGATATGGGTATGAAGAATGTCGATGATCCGGATATGGTGGAAACGCAGAAAAGATCGAATGACGATATGGACCCGGATGATATTCAGACTCAAGCCGGTGATTCTCCGATTATTAAGCTGGTCAACGGCATTTTAGTGAAGGCGTTGAAAATGAAGGCCTCAGACATTCATATCGAACCCGGCGAGTCCGGCAGCGTGGTGCGCATGCGACTGGACGGAAAGTTGCACCCGACGTTGCGGTTCCCGTCCAAAATTCATTCGTTTGTGGCTTCCCGAATCAAAATCATGTCTGAATTGGATATCGCCAATTCTCGTATCCCTCAGGACGGGCGTACACGTATCAAAGTTTGGGGTAAACATTTCGATTTGCGCGTTTCGACGCTGCCGTCAATGCATGGCGAAAAAGTGGTGATGCGTATTCTGGACAAGAGCGGTTTATCGCTATCATTGGATATTCTGGGTTTTGAAAAACAGGCGGATGCACGTGTGCGGGATTGCATCAGCAGGCCGACCGGTGCGGTGCTGGTGACCGGCCCGACCGGTAGCGGAAAAACCACGACGCTGTATTCTTTTCTGAACAGTATCAACGATGATGAAACAAATATCGTAACGGTTGAAGATCCGGTTGAATTCCAGATTAAGGGTATCAATCAGGTGCAGGTCAATCCGACGGCAGGTATGACCTTCGCTGCCGCGTTGCGTTCGATTTTACGACAGGACCCGGATGTGGTGATGATCGGCGAAATCCGCGACGGGGAGACGGCTGAAATCGCTTTGCATGCAGCGCAAACCGGGCATCTCGTTCTTTCCACGCTACACACCAACGATGCGCCTTCGACCATCAGTCGGTTGCTGGAAATGGGCATTGATGCACCCAGCCTTTCTGCAGCGTTGAGTATGGTGGTGGCGCAACGTCTGGTGCGTCGTTTGTGTCCAGAATGCAAGGTGGAGGAAGTGTTGTCGGAGGAGATGCGCAAGCGTTACGGTATACCGGAGGGCATGGTGTTTTATGCACCCAAGGGGTGTGATAAATGTGCTGATATTGGCTACAAAGGGCGTGTCGGTGTGCATGAGATTTTATTTGTTAGCGAGTCGATGGCCGAGCTCATTGGCAAGGGGGCTATCGCGCGTGATTTGTTGCGCCTAGCTCGTGAAGAAGGGATGCTTACCCTGTTTGAAGACGGAATGGACAAGGCATTGCAGGGGATAACCAGCTTGAGTGAAGTGTTGCATGTCGGCACGGCTCCTGAAGGGTTCAAGTTAAGCGAGCGAATGTCCGACGGGCGGCTTATTTCGATGGCTGCGGCCAAGGCGCGCCGCAATCGTGCTAACGAGCTTGATCCGACCAAGCAGGGGCAGGCGAGCGTGTTGATTGTTGACGATTCAGG
>QILF01000038.1 GCA_003233235.1 Zetaproteobacteria bacterium | reverse complement strand
TGGCCACTGCCAGTCCTGCACTCGCGCGCCTTGCCGCACATCCCGCCAGTACTCGCTGATAGTGCGCGCTTCTACGGGATAGGACACTAGCCACCTGATATGGAACCCAAGATCCGACATTGACATGCGGCGCATGCCGCAACCCTTTGATTCATCTGGTATTCCGAAAAATCACTCATCACCAATGAGGTGAATACATGCTTTCTCGAAACACCATGCAAAGCAAATACTTACATCCTGCATCCAATGCCAATGTCGGATTTTGGGTGGAACAATCCAATTAACTGATTAGGATTGCTAATGTATAATCCGCCCTCTATTTTGTTTGAGAAAACACGCCGATATTGCGCAAACGCTGATAGCGGCCTTCGATAAGCTTCTCAACCGGCTCGACAAGTAATTCCTTTAATGCCTTTTCGAGAACATCACCCATCATTGTGGAGGCCTCATCAAGATTACTATGTGCACCACCCAACGGCTCGGGAATAATGCCGTCAATCAATCCCAGTTCCGCGAGGTCCTTGGCGGAGGGTTTGAGTGCATCCGCCGCCTGCTCGGCAAAGCTGCGATCATGCCACAAAATAGCCGCGCAACCCTCAGGGGAAATAACTGAATAGGTAGTGAACTGCTGCATAAACAAACGATCTCCTACCCCGATTGCCAACGCACCACCGGAACCACCTTCACCAATCACCGTGCAAAGCACCGGCACTTTAAGGCTGGACAGCTCCATCAGATTGCGCGCAATCGCCTCGCTCTGGCCGCGTTCTTCGGCATCCACACCCGGCCATGCACCGGCGGTATCAATAAACGTCATCACCGGCATCTCGAAACGCTCCGCCAATTGAAATAAACGTAGCGCCTTGCGATAACCCTCCGGGCGCGGCATGCCAAAATTGCGCTTAATCTTTTCTTTGGTATCGCGCCCTTTCTGATGGCCGATCACCACCACTGCCTGTTCGCGGAAACGCGCCGTACCACCGACAATCGCACCATCATCACCAAACGCACGATCACCATGTAATTCCTGAAAATCATCAAACATCGTTTCCATATAATCAAGAAAGTACGGCCTGTCCGGATGGCGGGCCATTTGTGTCATCTGCCAACGGTCAAGATTGGCGTAAGTATCCTGAATCATCGCGTCACGCTTGCTAATCAGCTTGGCCACTTCATCGGCGATATTCATCCCTGCATCTTCACCCATGCCGGAAAGTTCCTCAATTTTTGAGGTAAGCTCGGCGATAGGCCGTTCAAATTCCAGATAGCTACGCGGCATGTTGTCTCCTTTGTTCGCGTCTGGCACCTTGCTTTGCCTTGATTTCCGGGTTCCAAGGCTGGCAAAGCAACTGTACGGCATCCGTATCAAACCAGTCGCGCAAGCTACGCCTTACTTCCTCATTCCAACACAGGGTAAGCGAAGATGAAAGCTCTGCGCTGGCGCCGTTGGCAAGATGTAAACGGAAATTTACGGATACAGAACCCGGATTACATTCTGCAAGCTTACCGAAACGCGCTATCGCAGCAGCATCCCATAGCAATGCGTGTGTGGAAATACGAATTTTGCGAATCTGCTTGTTAAGCACCGAGTCCAGTGGCGCAACGGCTTCGGCAATCAATGATAATTCATCCCGTGAACGATCCACCCGCACCATCGCCAACAAGGCCTGCTCGCCATCCAGAAATTCCGATATTTCAGCGTATAAACCTGAAAAACACACCATTTCAGCGCTGCCGAACAAATCCTCAACCTTCACAAAAGCCATTGTTCCGCGCGCACCGCGATGGGTACGCACACTACTCACACCCATCGGCACAACCACGGTTGAGCCATCTGGAAGATTCGCCACATCTTCCAGATTGGTGTTCCAAAGACCGCTGACCACATCCACATACTCTTCCAGCGGGTGACCGGTCAAATAAAAGCCGAGCACCTCTTTTTCGTACTTCAAACGCTCACCCAAACCCCAGACCGGCGCAGCAGGAAAATCATCCTCAGCGCTTTCCATCCCCGAAGCCTCAAACAACGCCGATTGCCGTGCTTCCAGATCGTGACGTTTACGTGCGGCGCGTTCCATCACCTCGCCAAGCCCCGTAAGCGCCGCATTCGGATGCGGCACGAGCGTTTCCAGCGCACCAGCCTTTAACATCGCTTCGGCAATACGTTTATTCAGCACGCGCGGCGGCAAACGCATGCACATCTCCTCAAAACCGGTAAATTCACCGCCTTCACGCCGGGTTTCAACCAGACTGCGCACCGCAGCCTCCCCTGCCCCCTTCACCGCACCCAAACCAAAGCGGATCGCGTTCTCCCCTTCCGGCACAAACTCCCAATCAGATGCATTCACATGCGGTGGCAAAATCTCAATACTCATGCGTTTACAATCGGCAATCAAAGTGCTCACTTTATCACTGTTTCCCATGTCACAAGATAACGTTGCGGCCATAAATGTCTGCGCAAAATGCGCTTTCAGATAGGCCGTCTGGTAGGCAATCAGTGCGTAAGCGGCGGAATGTGATTTATTGAAACCGTAACCGGCGAATTTTTCCATCAAATCAAAAATCTGTTCGGCTTTTTCGGCTGGAACATCGTTCTCTTTCGCACCATCCATAAAAATCTTGCGCTGTTCGGCCATTTCCTCGGCCTTTTTCTTGCCCATAGCACGGCGCAGCATATCCGCCTGACCAAGCGTATAACCGGCCAGCACCTGTGCAATCTGCATCACCTGCTCCTGATACAAAATCACGCCGTTGGTCTCGCTTAAAATCGGCTCAAGCTGAGGCAGCGTATAAACAATCTGCTGCTCGCCGTGTTTACAGGCGATATAGGTATCGACCATGCCGGATTCGAGCGGGCCGGGGCGATAAAGCGCAACCAGCGCGATAATATCTTCAAAACAATCCGGCTTCAAGCGCACCAGCAAATCACGCATACCGGAAGACTCAACCTGAAACACCGCACTGGTTGCACCGCGCTGCAACAAATCAAAGGAAGCCGCATCATCAAGCGGAACCGTACGAATATCAAAATCCGCCTGCGCCTTGTGCTGGCGAATCAGACGACACGCCAAATCAATCACGGTCAGCGTTTTCAGGCCGAGAAAATCGAATTTGACCAGCCCGACCTTTTCGGCGCATTTCATATCCCATTGCACCACCGCACCGTCTTCACGCGCTTCTTTATAAAGCGGCGCGGTTTCGACCAGCGCGGTGCGACCAATCACCACCCCTGCCGCATGTTTACCGGCATGCCGATGCAGGCCTTCAAGACGATGGGCGATTTCAAAAAGCCGCGCCACTTCGTTATCTTCATCAACCAGCTTCTTCAATTTCGGTTCGGCAGCCAGCGCCTTATCCAGCGTCATGTTCAAATCGTTGGGTATCAGCTTGGCAATCGGATTCACCTTGGCCAAATCCATACCCAGCACGCGCCCGACATCGCGTACTACCGCCTTGGCTTTCATCGAACCGTAGGTGATGATTTGCGCAACCTGATCCGCACCGTATTTCTCGGTGACGTAACGAATCACCTCATCGCGCCGGTTCATGCAGAAATCAATATCAAAATCAGGCATAGAAACGCGTTCAGGATTGAGGAAACGTTCGAAAAGCAGGCCGTATTTTATCGGATCAAGATCGGTAATGCCCAAACAGTAAGCGACAATCGAACCCGCACCCGAGCCACGCCCCGGCCCGACCGGGATTTCATGTGCTTTTGCCCACTGGATAAAGTCGGCAACAATCAGAAAATAACCCGGGAAACCCATCTGCTCAATCACATTCAATTCAAAATCCAATCGATCTTGATAGACACGACGTTCGGCATCCGGTGCCTGCGCACAAATCACCGGCCAGCGCGCCTCCAAGCCATCCGCCGCAAGCTTGCGGATATAGACCTTGATATCGGAGCCGTCCGGCGGCGCGAAATCCGGCAACTGATAATTGCCGAATTGCATATCCACATTGCAACGACTGGCGATATGCAGGCTGTTTTCAAGGGCTTCCGGCACATCTTCAAATAAAGCCAGCATTTCCTCATGTGATTTGAGATAATTTTCAGGCGTAAAATGGCCGCTCACGTCATCCGCCAGTGTTTTACCATCGCGTAAGGCCAGCATGCCTTCAAAAGCATGAAAATCATCACGATTCAGGAAATGCGCGTTGTTGGTGGCAACCAGCGGAATATTTTCGCGGTGCGCCAGTTCAATCAATTGCCGGTTCACCGCCTCCTGACCGGCCACACCATGCCGCTGCAACTCAATAAAGAAATGATGCTGGGGGAAAATTTCTTTGTATTCATGCGCGGCCTGAAGTGCTGCATTTTCCTTTCCCTGCCGCAGAAACCCCTCAATTTCACCATTCCAGCCGGAAGACAACGCAATCAGCCCTTCGCCAAATTCATGCAGCAGTTGTTTATCAATGCGCGGTTTGTAATAAAAACCCTGCAAATAACTGATCGACACCAAACGCATCAAATTGTGCCAACCGGTATTGTTGCGTGCCAACAATAAAAGTTGCGGATATTGCGGCCCGCGCGGCCCGGCACTGACTTTTTTCTGATAATCGTCGCACAAATACACCTCGCAACCGAGCACCGGCTTGATGCCGAGCCGCAAGGCTTCGCTGTAAAACTCAACCGCACCAAAAAGATTGCCGTGATCGGTTAACGCAATAGCCGGCTGACGCATTTCAAGCGCTTTTTTAAGCATCGACGACACCGACATCGCGCCGGACAACAGTGAAAAATCCGAATGCGCGTGCAAATGAACAAAAGGAGCAAAATGCATGTGCCAAGCTTATCTTCGATACAGGCGAAAATCACCCGCTGGTATTTCGTTTTCGGGTGTCCGAGAGTTCCTTTTATGCAAACCTTTTTTACATTTAGAGAATTTCTCCGCAGTATTGGCAAATGGCAAAGCAATCAAAAAGCAAGGCAAAACGTAAAACTTCGGCGTGGTATCAACGGCATGCCAATGATCCGCATGTGCAACGTGCACAGCGCGAGGGCAAACGTTCGCGGGCAGCGTTCAAATTAACCGAAATATTGAATAAATATCAGCTTCTGCGCAAAAAAGACGCGGTAGTTGTCGATCTCGGTTGTGCGCCGGGTTCGTGGAGCGAGGAACTGGCCCAACGGACAAATGAAAACGGTCTGGTTATCGCGGTGGATTTGCTGGAAATGGAACCGGTAAGCAATGTGGTCTTTATTCGCGGCGATTTTACCGAAGCGGAGACATTGGCCGCGATGGATGCGGTACTAAACGGACGTGCGGTGAACATGGTGGTTTCGGATATAGCTCCGGAAATGAGCGGCCATAAACTGGTTGATCAGGCGCGATGCATGGGCTTGAACGACGAAGCGCTGTCTTATGCGGTGAATCATCTGCGCGAAGGCGGACATTTATTGCTCAAAAGCTTCATGGGTGAAGGGTTTGATGCGTTTAAACAGGAAATGCGCGGCTGGTTTGCGACATTGCGAGTCATTAAACCGGCGGCCAGCCGCAAAGCATCAAGCGAGATTTTTTTGCTGGGAACAGAATTCCGCCGTTAGCTTGAGCCACTTGCAAAAGTCTGGGTGGATGAGTTGCAATCCCACTTCGAGTGCGATTTTGAGTTGGAATGAGGTGAATGGTGGTTCCATTT
>QILF01000114.1 GCA_003233235.1 Zetaproteobacteria bacterium | reverse complement strand
CGTGCTCTATACGGAACATGTCTACGCATTCAAAATCGCAGCCGTCATTCTTTTGCTTTCAATCGTGGCAGCTATAACACTGACCATGCACAGCGCCCAGGCCACACCCGAAGGCGTAATCAACTTGCCGGAACAAATGACCCGCACCCGATCACGCAGCCCGTAGCCAACCAGATGATCAATCAGCATTGGTAAACTCTCTTTCAGCGTCATACCCATAAAATCCATCAAGGGTTGCGGTGCTGCACCCGAACCACCATCGGCACTATCAAGGGTGATAAAATCAGGTGCAGACGGGTCGCCACGTCGTTTTATTTCATCAAACAGATGATCCAGTGCTCCGCAACCGCCAAGCACCAGTTTGAAACCGACCGGCTTGCCAGTGACTTCACGAATGTGAGCAAGCATATCCAGCAATTCAGCCGGACTGTCGATTTCCACATGCCGATTCGGACTGATCGAATCATAAGCTTCGGGAATGCCGCGAATGGCAGCGATTTCAGCCGTTACCTTGATAGCGGGCAAAATCCCGCCCTTGCCCGGCTTGGCCCCCTGACTGATCTTGATTTCAAACATCCTGACTTGTTCAATGGCTGCGAGCTCCCGTAGTTTTATATCGGATAGCTTACCCTTCTCATCACGAACCCCGTATTTGGCCGTGCCAATCTGCATTACAACATCGCAGTCGCTTGACAAATGGTGCGGCGATAATCCTCCTTCACCGGTATTCATCCAGCAACCTGCCTTTGCCGCCCCGTGCGACAGCGCCTGCACGGCTACTTTGGACAGTGCTCCATAACTCATGCCGGAAATATTAAACAGACTCCCGGCCTCAAATGGATTCGGGCAATCCGGCCCGATGATCATGGACTGTGTTGGTACGCTATCCACTTCCAGCGTCGGATAAGGGCAATTGACAAAGGAAATGCTACCGACCGGATTCACGTCGCGCGTCGAACCGAATGGAATGGTGCTATCCTGATTTCTGGCAGCGCGATAAACCCAGTCGCGGAGGGCGCGATTAAACGGCATTTCTTCCCGATCCATGGCAAAAAAGTATTGCCGGAAGAATGTGCCCAAATGTTCAAATACGGCTCGAAAGCGACCGATCACCGGATAATTGCGACGCACGGCATTCTTTGTTTGTGTGATATCAATAATGAACAGTATAAGCGTAACAAGTATCAGAATGCTTAGCAGTAGAAGGAATAGTGTAGACAGCCATGCATATGATGTTTCGATGATTGTTGAACTCATGCGATCCCCTGAAAAGTTATTTTCTATTCATATTCAAAAGGTTGTCTGGATATCTATCGTTTTCTTTCATATTGATGTGGTAGACATGTGCTGAGCTTTGCTCTCTTATGTTTTATTACGACGGGTGCATCGTGCTTACATCGCGGATAGGATGTGGCCCAATGTTTACTGGCATTATTCAGGATGTAGGGCGAATCGCGTCCATCAATCAAAAGGCGGGACAATCCGATTTCAGGATTGCGACGGCGCTGGATACGGCTGCATGGCAGCCCGGAGATTCCGTTGCCGTGGATGGCTGCTGTTTGACTGCAACGCATCTGGAGAACGGTTTTTTCGATGTCACCCTGTCTTCTGAAACCCTTGCCATGACGATTTTCGACGATGTGACAGAAGGCTGTCGTGTGAATCTGGAACCTGCTTTGCGTATGGGAGATGCGCTGGGTGGGCATCTGGTTAGCGGCCATGTGGATGGTTTGGGGCGATTGGAAGCACGGGATACGCTTGGCGAGCATCGCGTATTGCGCTTTTCGTTACCGGAACCGTTACGAAAATATGCGGTGCATAAAGGCTCGGTGGCGGTGAATGGCGTGAGTTTGACGATTAACGAGCTTGATTCTCGCGGCTTTACCGTGAACCTGATTCCGCATACGCTGGCGCATAGCAATCTGGGCCGGTTGCAGGTGGGTGATGCGGTCAATATCGAAACAGATATGCTCGGGCGCTATGTTGAGCGTTTGTTGAATAAATCAGCATTGAATATCTCAGAACGGGGTACAGGAGAAAGCGCATCATGAGTTTGGCCAGTTGCGAGGAGTTGATTGAGGAATTACGCACCGGGCGGATGATTATTCTCGCCGATGACGAGGATCGTGAGAACGAGGGCGATTTGGTCATGGCGGCGGAGTGGATAACCCCGGAGGCGGTAAATTTCATGGCCACGCATGCGCGCGGATTGATTTGTCTGGCTTTGACGGAAGAGCAGATTCATCAATTGCGCATTCCGTTGATGGTTCAAGATTCCAATGCCAAATTCAAATCAGCATTTACCGTATCCATCGAAGCTGCCGAAGGTGTGACCACCGGCATTTCCGCCTTTGACAGGGCACAGACGATTCGGGTTGCGGCGAACGAGAATTCCGGCCCTGACGATGTGGTCAGCCCGGGGCATATTTTCCCGCTCATGGCCCAGCAGGGCGGTGTGCTGGTGCGCGCCGGTCATACCGAGGCGAGTATTGACTTGTCACGCCTTGCCGGTCTGAAATCGTCAGCGGTGATATGCGAAATTATGAATGAAGACGGCAGCATGGCACGCATGCCTGAACTCAAGACATTTGCCCGCAAACATAATCTCAAAGTTGGCACGATTGCCGATATTATTCGCCATCGGCTGAAACACGATTCTTTGGTCAAACGTGAAGTGGAAGTGCGTTTACCAACCGAATTCGGCGATTTCAGGTTGATCGGTTATTCCAATGCCGTTGATCAGGCTGAGCATGTGGCGCTGGTTATGGGTGAGCCGGATGGTGAAACGCCGTGTCTGGTACGCGTGCATTCCGAGTGCCTGACTGGCGATGTGTTTACCTCGCGGCGCTGCGATTGCGGTTCGCAACTGCATGCAGCGATGCGTCAGGTGGCCGATGCCGGTAGTGGCGTGATTCTGTATTTGCGGCAGGAAGGGCGCGGTATTGGCCTGTTTAACAAGCTGAAAGCCTATAAATTACAGGATGCAGGCCATGATACGGTGGATGCTAATAAAAAACTCGGTTTCCGTGCCGATTTGCGTGACTACGGTATCGGTGCGCAAATTTTGCGTGATCTGGGGCTGCGTAAATTGCGATTGTTAACCAACAATCCCAAGAAAATTATCGGTCTGGATGGATACGGGCTGGAAGTTTGCGAGCGGGAACCGTTGGAAATTGTGGCACATGAAGACAACATCGCTTATTTGACTGCCAAACGTGATAAAATGGGACACTTGCTGAATATGAAAAAGGATGCTGAATGAGTCTGGACGCACCGCAGTTGGCCGGACAGGTTGATGCTACAGGCATGCGCATCGGCATTATCGTCAGTCGTTTTAACGAGGATATTACCGAGGCGCTGCTTGGCGGCGCGCAGCAGGCGCTGCTTGAGCACGGCGCTGTTGCCGGTGATGTGGATGTTGTACATGTGCCGGGAGCGTTGGAAATCGGTACAATCGCTGCACGCATGGCAAATACTGAAAACTACGATGCGCTGGTCTGTCTGGGCTGCGTGATTCGAGGTGGAACGGCGCATTTCGAGCATGTCTGCCGCATTGCGATGGATATGATTGCCGATATTGGCATGCGTGGCGATATTGGCATTGGCAATGGTGTGTTGACGGTGGATACACATGCACAGGCCGAAGAGCGTATCGGTGGTGCGCATGGTCACAAAGGTGCGGAGGCGGCGCTAACGGCGGTGGAAGTGGCGATGCTGTTGCGACAATGGGAGGTTTGATTGGCAAATCGGCATAAGGCACGGCAATCGGCCTTGGAAATCCTCTACGCATGGCATAGCTCGGATCGCGATGCTGCCGCTATTCCGGCACTATTGGCGGGTCGTATCGACGAAGCGGATCGTGCAGATCAGGATACAAAGTATTTGCGCGAACTTGTGCACGGGGTTGTGGCGGACGTGGTGACAATTGATTCAGCCATCGAAGGCGCTGTGCGCGGGCGCAGCCTGCGAAGTATTGCGCATATCGAATACAATGTGCTGCGCATTGCCATTTGGGAAATGACGAATCGTCTCGAAATTCCCTATCGGGTGATTATTAACGAGGCGCTGGAACTGGTAAAGGCCTACGCTGACGAACCGGGACGTGCATTTGTGAATGGTGTGCTTGATCATTTGTCGAAGGATTTACGCAAGCAGGAATCTGCGGCTTCCCGCCGTTGATGCATAGCTGAAATATGTCGACGGGTGAATTTGATCTGATTGATCATGCCTTCCGGAAAAAAGCGACTTTTATCCATCGTGCTACACAACTTGCCAATGGCGATGATGCTTCGGTGCATGCGATTCCGGCAGGTTTTGAGCTGGTGCTCAGCACTGATATGTCCGTGGCTGGCATCCACTGGCCGCTCGATTTTCCACTTAAAGATGCGGCTTGCAGAGCCGTAAATGCCGCCCTTTCCGATTTGGCCGCGATGGGTGCTGAGGCTTGCTGGGTATGGTGTTGCGCAGCACTTGCGGATGTTGCTGCTGGCGAAGAAATGGGTGACGGCGTGGCTAGGGCACTGAAAAATCGTGCTATTGAATTGGCCGGTGGCGATACTGTGCATGCGCCAATCAACAGCCTGTCGGTGACCGTGTCTGGAATCGTGCCGGAAGGTTCGGCGATGCGGCGTGATGCGGCATGTGCCGGTGACGGGGTTTGGTTGTGTGGAAATGCCGGATTGGCGGCTTTTGCTTTGCAGCGTTGGCAGCAGGGGAGTCGTTCAGGACAGGAAACAAGTGCTTTTCAGCAGGTGAGGCCGCTGCTTAATGAGGGGATTGTGCTAAGAAAAGCAGGCGTACGCTGTTGCATTGATGTTAGCGACGGTTTGCTGGCCGATGCAGGCCATCTGGCGGATGCTTCCGGCGTTGGTATTGAGATTGAGACCGGGAGCGTACCCGGTTTTGATGCGCTTTGTCGCTTTTTGCCGCGTGATGAGGCTGCGCAACTGGCACTGACCGGTGGCGAGGATTATGCGTTGTTGTTTACGGCAGCAATGAATCTCGGCGATGAATTAACACCTTTGGCAACATGTATCGGGCGTTGTACAGCGGGTGCAGGTGTGCGTGCCACGCTGGAAGGGCGGCCAATTGAGCTGAAGCAGCAAGGGTATGACCATTTTGCTTAGGCTGGCGAATTTTATTGCTGCCGGATTTGGTAGCGGCTGGGTTCCAGTTGCGCCCGGCACAGCCGGAAGTCTGGCCGCGCTTGTTATTGGTGGCTGCTTTATCGTTATATACAGCCTGAATTTTTTGTTGGTCATGTGGTTGTTGCTGTTGCCGGTTGCCTGCTGGTCAACGTTTGTCGCGTTGCCGGAATCTGTAGATAAAGATCCGGGTTGGGTGGTGATCGACGAGTGGCTGGGACAGTGGCTTACTTTACTTCTGTTTTTGTCCTTTGCCGGTGTGTCGTGGTTGAATCTCGGACTGGCTTTTGTCGCTTTCCGGCTTTTTGATATCTGGAAGCCGTGGCTGGTGGGTCGCGCCGAATACATCGGTCCTGCATGGTGGTCTATCCATGCCGACGATCTGGTTGCTGGTTTGTTTGCCGCACTAAGCCTTATCGCCGGGTATGCACTTTTCTCATATGTTGTTTACCTCGCATGAATAGGATTGGCGCACGTGCGCAACTGGTGCTCAGCGAAGCAGGTTTGGCACATTTGGTTGCCTGCGGGCTGACACCGGGCTGGTTGAAAGCGTGGCTTTTGTCGGCGGGTGCACATGCTGTCGATTTATGCATGCTG
>QILF01000028.1 GCA_003233235.1 Zetaproteobacteria bacterium | reverse complement strand
TGAGCGGCGATTTTCGTCCCCACTGCGGCGCGATTTTGAGTTGTAATTTCGGCAAATGGAACCACCATTCACCTCATTCCAACTCAAAATCACACTCGAAGCGGGATTGCAACTCATCCACCCGGACTTTTGCAAGTGGCTCAGCATAATGAGAAAGTCAGCATAATGAGAAAGGTGATTTTAGTGTGCGGAAGAGACATCATGGATGGCCGAAAGTATAGCGTCTGCTTTAATCATATCCATGCAGACAAATGCGTTGCAATCGCGTTTAAAGCAGGGGCCGCAATCGGGATTTGATTCGATATGCCGGTGGCTTGGGCCGAGCGGGGCCGAGCGCCAACTGGCCGATGGTCCCCAGAAACTGACGGTTGGTGCGCCCAGCGCAGCGGCCAGATGAATAACACCGGTATCTGGACCGACGACAGCCGCCGCCTGAGCTAAAATACCGCATAATCCTGCCATGTTGAGCTGGTTTTCGGGTAAAATCGCTGTTGGAATCTGTTTTTTCACTTTTTCCGCAAGTTGTTTCTCTTTTGTATTGCCCCAACCGAGAATCGGCGTCTGACCTGCTGTGACCAAGCCTTCAGCAAGCTGTTGCCACGTATTTTGCGGCAGTTGTTTGGTGGCCCAGCCGCCGCCAAGGTGCAGCCAGACGTAGTTTTTCGCTTCAATATTCCAGTGTTTGAACAACACTTCGACAGGCTGTTCTGGTGAGAGGGGGTTGGTGATATGGGGCGCTGAATATACGATTGCAGAGGATGTATCGCCAAATGGCGCTGCGGCTACTTTCCGGTATTGCTGCACAACATGCCGTTCATCAGCATGAAATGCGACCGGCTGTAGCAGGAATCGACTGAATTTCTCACGCAAATGACGCACATCCATGCCGTAAACCCGCGCATGCACCAGATAAGCGATTATTGCCGATTTCATCAGGCCTTGGAGGTCGAGAATAGCATCGAAATGCTCATCTTTGAGCTTGCGAATGGCCGCCCATGCACTTTTTACCGGATGCGGACCGCGTAAATCGACCTGATGCACATGCACTTCTGGCGGGAATATTTCCGTGACAAACGCATAACGTCGATCCACCAACCAGTGGACTTCTTCAACTTCGGGGCGGGCCAGCACATCATCCAGCGCAGGCAGGGCGTGAATAATGTCGCCGAAAGCCGACAATTTAACGATAAGCAGCTTCATGATGTGTCGTTTACAGTGATTTGATCAAGGAAGTGCTGCGCAAGCTCTTCGGGCGATACATTTTGCATACACGGCTGGCCGGAAACGCTGCATTCGCGTTGCAGACACGGACTGCATGCTGCCGGATGGTAAACAAGTTGCACATTTGCACCGCAAGGCGCGGTTCTCTGCGGATCGGTGGCGCCGAAAGCAGCGACAACCGGTTTGCCCAAGCCTGCTGCAATATGCATTAGCCCCGAATCGTTGCACAACAGTCCACGGCTGGCAGCGAGCAATTGCAGGCATGTGTTCAGGGTGGTTTTACCGGCGCTGTTGCAGGCAGAGGTGTTGCATGATTCGAGGCTTTGTGTGGCGATGTCCCGTTCAGCAGGCGTTCCGAGTGCAAGCACCTGATAGCCGTGTGCGGAAAGGATTTCGACGACTTTGGCCCAGCGCTCTGCCGGATAGCGCTTCGCACCGCCGAATTGTGCGCCCGGTGCAATGCAGATTGTTTTTTCCGCATTCAGCCCCTTGTCTGCCAGCCACTGTTGTCCGGCCACGGCATCGGTTTCGGTGCAGACGAGGCGCACTTCCGCTTGGTCCACCTTGAGGCCGTTTTGAATGGCCAAATCGTTGTAATAATCACGATGGTGTTCGTTATCCATGCTAAAACGGGGGGTGGCGGCACGGCTAAGCAGCATGCTGCGCCATTGGCCGCGATAGCCGATTCTATGCTTTGCGCCGCTACGCAGGGCATCCCATGCCGCCCGAAAGCTGTTGGGAAACAGGACGCGAACGTCGCCGCTTGCGTTATTGGCATGATATTCGGCTCCCGGCAGATTAAACCACGGCAGAATATCAGCCAGCCACGCTTGGCCGATAATGGAAACGCGTTGCGGCTGCAATCCGAGAATAAAGGCGCGCATCGCCGGTTGTGCCATCACAACATCACCCAGCCAGTTGGGTGCTTGAATGACCAGATGAGCGGCGCGGGGAATCACGCTCCGGGATGCTCCGGGATGGTTGTTTTCGGTCGGCAGACGAAGGCATATTCGTTGCCCAGCCATCGTGATTCGGCAATGCAGGCTTCTGCTACTCTCGATTGTTCGATGATATCAAAGTGGCGCAGCAGGGCGCGGGAAATAGCTGGTAGGGAGTAGGAATAAGGGTGGGTTTCATCGCGGAATACGCTAAAGAACCGTTCGCAGGTGTAGCGCAAGCGCGCAATGAATGACGGCAGCACGGTCAGTCCGATAATCAATGTGCCACCCGGCCTGAGAAGTCGTTCGATTTCGTTGAGTGTAAGCTCTGGATTCAGCGTTTGGTCCAAACCGTTGAAGCAGAGAATAATATCGAAAAAACCATTCTTTTTCGGGATTTTTTCTGCTGCAATAGATAGGTGTTTTCCCTTGGGAAGTTTGCCGGGATGCATGCGCCGGTAGTCATCAAGCAGCGGGTCAAGGTATGTTTTTTTGCCGCCTTCGATGGCTTGCGCACTGCATATCGGACCGCAAAATAATTCTAGAATATGCGTATTGTCGGCAATATCCGGGTGGTGTTTTTCAAGCAGCGGCAGGTAACAGCGTTGGATACGCTTGAACTCACCCTCCATCAGGTTTTCCTGTAGCCAGATTTCTGCGGCTGATTTTCGGGAATCCAGCCAGCGCGCTTTGCTGATGGGTTTATGGCGTGCCATAAACCACCTCGGTGATGTCTTTATTGTGTTCTTCCAGCAGTTTCCAACGCTGATGGCTCCACAGCCACATTTCAGGCCGTTTATCAATGATGGGTTCAAACAGATGATGTGCCTGTTGCATGAACTGGCGCGCATCCAGTTCTGCAATACCCGTTATTTCAGGCTGTGGGATGTTGCGGAACGCCATGTTGAAATGAAATCCCCGACCCATGCGTTCCAATGTGATGGCATACATCGGCATCCCGTGACGCAATGCCAGCTTGGCGGGTAAATTGACGGTATTGGCCAGATGGCCCATAAATGGAACAGGAACGCCTTCGCCCATATGCTGGTCGATGAGCACACCAACGCAGGCTTTTGCCGATTTTACACGACCTAACCAGCGCAATCCGTCCCGGCGTGAACGCATGCGCGCGCCGAAACGCTGGCGGAGTTGACGCAGAAATGTTTCCTGCCATGCCCCGCGTAGTGGTCGATACATCAGATCACAGGAATGGCCCAGTGCGGAAACCATCAGGCTGCCCAGTTCCCAATTTCCATGATGCATAGCCACGCCGAAAAGGCCGGTTTTTTCTAGAGCTTCGCTGAATTTCTGATTTCCCTGCACATTAACGCGCGACAGAAGAAAGGATTTCGGACGCAGATAGACATGCGGAATTTCCATGATGTTGCGACCCAGTTCAGCAAGCGATTCACGGGCGATTCTACGCCGCCATGCACGCGATTTTTGCGGATAAATGCGGGTTAAATTGCGTATCGAAATACTGCGGTGACGGGCATCGCAATAGAAGGCGATTCGACCGAGACCGGCACCGATTGCACCGGCAAGACGCACCGGAATCAAGCGGATAAACCAGAAAAGGCCGCGCGTGAGCGTGGCTAAAAGGGTGTCCATCAGGCTTCCAGCGTTTCGGCCTCGTCAATCAGCATCACCGGAATATCGTCACGAACGGGATATGCGAGCTTGCAGCTATCACATACCAGTGCGTCTTTGCTTTGATTGTATTCAACCTCGCCCTTACATTTGGGGCAGGCCAGAATTTCCATAAGTTGCTTGTCCAGCATATATCAACTCCGTAGAGCGAAACGCTCCTGATCTTATTTCTCCGAGTGGCTAAGCATGGTCCTGATAATGGCTTCCGGCAAGCCTTGCTCGCCTTCTCCCGAGATGGGTAATACCCATAATTGATGCTTCTCCGGCCATAGTGGAAGCAGCTTTACGGCATCTTTTTCGGTGCATAATACCGGCAAGCCGTTTGCGATTATACGATTCACATCAGCGTTTGTATAACGATGATGATCGGAAAAGATAATCTTTTCGGCGATTGTAATAATGGCCTCTGCCGTTTTAACGAAGCGTTCCGGTCGCGCGATACCGGCGGTGAGCGTGCAGCGAGTGGGGATCGGATTTTTTTGGCCGCCAATCTGGGTTATATCCATCATTTTGCTGTGCCATTGCCACTCTTTTTGTGGTTTTTTGTGTTCGCTAAGTGGCACAGCATTGCCATTTCCGCTACGCACAAGCAGATCGGTGCGTTGCAACTGATTTAACGCTTCACGCAGTGGGCCTGCGGGTAATTGGCAACCGTTGCCAACGCCTTCAACGGGAATCAGCACAATATCGCAGTGGCGTTTGAGTTGCCGGTATTGGAATCCATCATCAAGAATAATCACATCGCCGAGTTTCGCCGCCATCCGGCAGCCTTCGATGCGGTCACGCCCGGCAATGACCGGCGCATCGCAACGTCTGGCCAGCAGCAGTGCTTCGTCGCCGACCACATCCGCCCTGTCGTCATGTTTGATGCGTCTGGGGATTTTCAATTGTCCCGCATCGCCACGGCAGAGTACGACAGGCTGGTAGTCGCGTTGCCGCAATTCGCTGCACAGCCAGATAACAAACGGTGTTTTGCCGCTACCGCCAACGGTAATATTACCAACGGAAATCAATGGCAGTTCCGGTTCGATGGCGCGTTTCAAGCGGCGATTCAGGTTGCAGGCGTTGATGGTCGTGTAGATGCTGCTCAGTCCGCGCAATAGCAGTGGCGGTTGTTCTTTTTTCCACCAAAGCGCTTCGATTCGGGTGACGATACTCATTCACTCACCCACGGGCGTATCTCGGCCAGCATGCGTTCAGCAACACCACCTTTATCGTGCATAAATGCAGCGGCATGTGCATGCAGTTCGCGTAACTCATCGGGATATTGGAGAAACCGTGCGATGGCTGTTTCCACTTCTGCGCTGTTTCGGCATTGCACCGCGCCGCCGGAATGTAGTAAATTATCCATAATATCGCGAAAATTGTGCATGTGCGGCCCGCAAATGATGCCGCGTCCGCAAATTGCTGCTTCCAGCGGATTCTGACCGCCATGGGCAATCAAACTGCCGCCGATAAACACAATATCCGCGATGCTATACAGTCCGCCGAGCACGCCCATCGCATCAATCAGCACTACATCAAGATTATTTTGTGGTTCGGTATTCGACCAGCGCCCCAGCCGTAAACCCTGCGCCGTCAATGTCTCACCGACCTCATCAAAGCGTTGCGGGTGTCGGGGCACAACGACGAATAGCATTTCCGGCGCTAGTTTTTTCCACGTGATGAGCATGCGACACAGTTGTGCCTCTTCATCTGCGTGCGTGCTGGCCGCCAGCAGAATCGGGCGGCTGCCCGTCGGGTCGAGCCGCTGCCGCAGGGTTTCGCTGTCCACGTTTGGTGTGGGAAGTGCGTATTTCAGATGCCCGACACAGCGGATACGTGATGCTTCGACCCCAAGGGCCGCCAATCGCTGGCCATCGGTATTGCTGGCGGCAAGAAAAAGGGATACGCCGCCCAGCCAGCGTTTCCAAAGCAGGCGGCTGGCCCGGTAACGCGGAAACGAGTGGTCGGAAATGCGTGTATTGATGCCGATGACCGGGATGTTTCGTCTGCGGCATGTGTTCAGCATGCCCGGCCAGAATTCGGTTTCGGTCAGCAGCAATAGACGTGGATTCAGATGTGCAATCATACGCCGCATCAAGCCGGGAATATCCCACGGCAGATAAGCGATGCTGATGC
>QILF01000025.1 GCA_003233235.1 Zetaproteobacteria bacterium | reverse complement strand
GCAAATGGAACCACCATTCACCTCATTCCAACTCAAAATTGCACTCGAAGTGGGATTGCAACTCATCCACCCAGACTTTTGCAAGTGGCTCCTATGTCACCGGAACTCGCGTATGGACTAAGAAAGTCAAAATATTTTACCGCAAAGTTCGCAAAGTAACGCAGAGACAAACGAAAGAAATATGATCAGAAAATAGACAAAGATTTATACGCCGGAATATATTTTCTTGCAATTTCTTTACTTTGCGTAACCTTACGAACTTCGCGGTTCAATATTGAAAATGAACATAATAATAGGGAGTTAGAACATGGAAGGTCAGGTTTTGGATGTGTTGTTGTCGGCAGAGCAGGCGCGGGTATTGGGCAGTCTGTTGGAAAAGCAGATGACCACACCGGATTATTATCCGCTCACCCTCAAGGCGCTAACTGCTGCCTGCAATCAGAAAAGCAGCCGTGTGCCGGTGATGGGTCTAAGCGATAGCGAAGTAGCCGGTGTCATTAGCGGCCTGCGCAGCGAAGGGCTGGTCACAGCCCGCATGGATGGTCGTGCTGATCGTTTCGAGCAACATTTATCGCGTGCGCTGCACTTAACCACCAAAGAACGCGCCATAATTTGTTCGTTAATGCTGCGTAGTACCCTCACCCTCAACGAAATCCGCATCAATACCGGGCGCATGGTTGAATTTTCCAGCAATGAAGACGTGCAACAAACGCTGGATGGCCTAATCAATCGCGAGAATCCGCTGATTGTCCGCATTTCCCGCGCTGCCGGTCAACGCGAAGACCGCTTCGCCCACCTGCTCAGCGGCGAACCGGAGTTAAACATCGCCCCGCAGATTGCACCCCCTGCCCCTACAGACAATCAAGCCTCAGAGCGCATCACCCGTCTCGAAGATGAAGTTGCCGAACTCAAAGCCGAGATTGCACGCCTGTACGATTTAACAGGCCACCCCAAAGACTGAGACAAGAAAAGAGCATACGAATGAGCCACTTGCAAAAGTCGTGAGCGGCGATTTCCGTCCCCACTCCGGCGCGATTTTGAGTTGGAATTTCGGAAAATGGAACCACCATTCACCTTTTTCAACCCAGAATTAATCAGCACCTCTCTGGTAAATACATCCTATTCACCGCGAATTTCGCGGTATGAAAGCATGCTGCTATCCGGCGTAGGATTGATAATACTGATAGCCAAGGAACCGCTACCGGACGCTACAGAATCAAACAAAACACCCGCCCCACCCCGCTGAGCAAGCATGTCTGCAATGGATTGATAGGCATTCACCAATATCCACACACCACTTTCAGTTTTCGGTGTTCCATCCACATTGCGCACCAGTGCGCCGCCAGCAACAAGCAACACAGAACAGTTGCCCGTAACGCTACGGATTTTCACGACTTTACCTTCGTACTCTGTGGCCTTGGCCTCATGATCTTTAGCCTTGGTTTCATGTTTTATGGCTTTAGTTTCATGCTTTGCAGCCTTAGCCTCATGTGCCAACGCGCTAGCATAATCACCCTTCATTTGCGCAATAGAAGCCTTGCGATGCTCATCATCGGCGTGAAGGTACTCATCATCAGCATTCCGATGTTCATCATCGGCATCCTCATGCTCCACATCCGCATCTTCTTGCTCACGTGACGCCAGCCGCACAAGGCTTACGCATTCGATTGTAGATGATGCGGATGTAGAAGAGGTGGATGTAGAAGAAGTAAGGCCGCTTCCGGCATAAGCGGAACGCACAGTAAACCCAACAGAATTCATAACAAAACCAGCACGTTCAGTCACTTGATGGATGGGTGAGTATGAAATCGCACCAAGCAGCCAAACCACGCTGCCAAAAGACATCAGGAAAACCGGTTTAATCACCTTGCCCATTTTCAACCTCCGCTTGACGCCACGCGGCATGGGTTTCCATTTTACACACGTCTACCCGTCAAGATGAGAGAATTTTGGCTGTTTCAGTTTTTCATGGATGTGACTGGCCTCACAAAACCCGTGTCACCTGATTTGCGCACGAATAATGCTGCTCGGCCTGCCATTCACATAGCCGATAGAGTAAACAATCACACCATACTGGTCGTTCTGTTTGGGGTAGGTTGCAGTATCGCCGACAGCGCGCAACCAGCCGGTTGTATTGAGTGAAGTGGCCTTGTTTTTATCGCAGCCCATCACATCAGTAAGAACTGTACCATTAGCAAGAACTACTGTACCATTAAAAATGGTACCCGTACAACCAAGTGAAGGGTCCACTTCAAAATCCATAAGCGAATTTCCGGTCGTTAACCAGACAATAGCGCCGTTATTCGGGACATCCGTGCCGACAACAGGTACTGCCGGATGCGGTAACACCGGAATGCTTGGCGTAATCACACCGCTACTGCTGATTTCCAGCACAATATAACGCGGCAAGTTGCTACTGATATGATACAACGTTGGTGCAAATCGGTTCGTAGGAGAATCGAACAAATTAATACAATTGGGAAAAGGATCAGTCACACTGGTGGTATCCACATATTCGATACAAATCGCCCGCCCGGCCATCGGTGTATTATCAAAATACATCACCTGTCCGGAAGTGCCTGCCCCGCTTGTATCGCTAATAACCGTGGGGCCGGGGTCCCATACTTTAGCCTCCAATTCCTGTGTGTCGCCAACAGTGGCCGCGTCCGGGCCATTGTTGGCGACAGAAGGCAAAGCAGGTTCGCTGAACCCGCCGACTCTAGCCACAATCGCACTGTAGCTATCGAATTCCGCATCGTTATTTTTCGCCCAAATCATGTAATTTGCACCTGTTTCAGCGTAATAACGGCCCTCAGTGCTATGCTGGGCGCTGCCGCTAATCTGGATAGCTGATTTGCTGTTGAAATACATGGCAATGGCAAGCAAGGTCATCAGCGAAAGCATCACCAGCGATGTCGCCAAGACAAACCCCTGTTCAGTCTCTTGATTTTCTCTTTCCAGCATCAGTTTCGCGCCCATACGTTGAAAGAAATCTGCATGGTTTTGGTGGTTCTGCTCTCATTTTTAAATGCTGATTTCAGCGTGACCTTCCATGTTTTCGGTGTGCCGGATGAACTGACCGCAAGGCCGCTGGTTGTATCAAGGTCGCGAATCATTTCCTGACGACTGCTGTAGTTTGGTCGTTTCCAGTAAAGACGGTCTGTGCTACTATACTGATATTCGAAATAACCGGCCTGACCATCCTGATCGGTATAATTCAACTTATTCGATGCCCAACTAATCGTACCTGCCTGCGCATTACGCAGCTCGTTTTGCATAATCTGGCTGGCTATATACAAATCGCCCAAACGCTCTGTACGCGAAGCCAGCGCGCTGGCCACCTTCGCATCGCTGCTGAACACCATCATCATACCAAGCAGAATAATCAGCCCCATCGACATCGAAACCAGCAATTCAATCATCGTAAAGCCGCTATCGCTTCCCCGCAGCCTTGTCTTCCGGCGAAGTATCACCTGCCCTTGCCTCATTGCGCCCTCGTCAAACTTGTCAGGAAAACGGAATGCGTCGGACCGCCTTTATGCGCCCATGATACCGTCACCGCTTTCACATAAGGCAGCGGTGTTGCCTGCGTGGTGTTAGTCATATTGCGAATAGTAAAAGCTCCCGGCCAATCTTTAAATGTACCGAGACCATTGGCGTTGTTCGGATTCGTCGGCAACGGAGCTTGTGCCTGTGTGGTTGTCATCGCCACCGTAAACGATAGGTTCGCACCCGGCGTGCAAGTCTGCGATGCAGGTGAGGTGGCTGAAGTCCCAACACTTAGCACACAAGCACTGCTGAGAATTGGGCGAAAATCGTTTACATCAATCTGCCACGATTCAATCACCTGCTCGGCCAGATGCACGGCTGTCAGCCGTTCGCGTGACAGGCCGCTGCTATCCATCATCGCCACAGAAAAAACACCCAACGCCATCAGCGCCACCGTGGTTATCATCAGCGCAATCAGAATCTCAATCAGCGAAAAACCCCGCTGTATATGATATGACAGATCATCAGACAGGTGTTCATTTATCATGTGCAGGTATAAGCCTTGGTGCACGACGTACTTGTTTCGCCAGGGGTACACAGATAGGCACGGCCAATGACGTTCAAGACGATTCGTTTGCTGAAACCTTTATAACAAAGATAAATAGTATTGCTTCCGGTTGTGCCATGACTTTTAAATGTCTGCTTAGCTGCAATCTGAGTCTGATTGTTTTTGGTAATCTTCAAACCCGAGGAAAATTGACTAAACGGCACGCTTTCACTTTTACATAAACCGCAGGTTCCGCTTAAATCAGCATCAAAGGTGTAATCGCTGCTTGTAAAGGTGATGCTAACGCTCCTGTTTTCGGCCATTGCCTTCACCCGCGCCTGCTTGAAATGCGCCAACAGAGTCATGGCTGCATTGTCCACCGCAGAACGCGCCCGCCAGCTACTGAACACAGGCAGCGCAATACTTGAAGCAATACCGACAATCGTAATCACCAGAATCATCTCGAACAACGTAAACCCCTGTTCGCCGTCGCAATCCACGCCGTAACCCGCCCCTTGCCGCGCGGCATGGCTTCGTCTTAGGCTTTGGCCAATGCGCATCATTACCCTCATCTCCAAAATCATCCTCGCCGGTGTCGTTGTTTCCGTGATATGTATCACAGGTGTTTATCTATATTTCGCCAAAGATCTGCCCAAGCTTAATAGTCTGGCCGATTATCAGCCACCGCTGGTGAGCCGCGTTTACAGCACCGATGGTCAACTGCTTGCCGAATATGCCGATCAACACCGCATTCTTACGCCTCTTAAGGATATTCCGCAACAATTGCGCGGTGCTTTTTTGGCTGCCGAGGACGCACATTTTTACCAGCACCCGGGAATTAATCCAGCACGCATCCTTTCCGCAGCGATAGCCAACTTGAAAGCCGGACACACTGTTCAAGGTGGCTCGACCATTACCCAGCAGGTCGCCAAGAATTTTCTTTTAAGCTTTGAACGCTCCTACACACGAAAAATTCGCGAAATCATCCTTGCTCAGCGCATTGAGGCGAATTTCAGCAAAGATGAGATACTTTACCTCTACCTCAGTCAGATTTATCTCGGTCGCGGTGCTTACGGTGTCACCAGTGCGGCATGGCGCTATTTCCACAAACGCCTTGATGAACTGACACTTGCCGAATCAGCCATGCTCGCCGGCCTGCCCAAAGCACCGGGGCGCTACGCTCCGCACCTGCATCCCAAACTAGCCCTGAAACGGCGCAATGTCGTGCTACATATGATGCAGCGAAGCGGTATTGCCGATACAGCGGCTGTGGAACAGGCCCTGAACGAACCGCTGACCATCGCACCGCTTCCCAAAAACAAACTCTCCGATGCTTATGCCGATATGGTATACCGTCAGCTTATCCGGAAATTCGGCAAGAAAACACTCCGGAAACAAGGCTTTAGCATTGTGATCCCTTACGACTGGAAAGCCGAAGATGCGGCGGTACGCGCCGTTCGCACAGGCATTCTGAACGTCGAACAGCGGCAATATTATCGCATGCCGAAGCACCACCAACCGGAAGATTGGCAGACCCTGCTGAGCCGTTGGGGCGAAAAACGGACCGCCGCCAATGGAAAACCACCGACAGAGGGTGAAATTATCCCGGCGCTTGTCGAGCAAGTATTGCCCGATGGTGCGCTTCTGGTAAATGATGGCTTAACACAATGGCAATTATCCCGCCCCAAATGGCGATGGGAAAAAGCCAAGCCGAAAGTTCAACCCTCACCTGTTCCGACTGATGGAACGCCCGAATTCAAGCATCCGCGCACTTGGATTGCCGGTGACGAAATTCGCCTGCGTGGAAACGGTAAAG
>QILF01000128.1 GCA_003233235.1 Zetaproteobacteria bacterium | reverse complement strand
TTTACTATTCGTGGCTTCGGGGAATCCGTATGCAGGCAAACAAAAACGCTAATGCCCAGTTTTGACGATGTGCGCACGATTGATTGTCCGGTCGGGCATTTGTTTTCCGTGGTATTGGATATCGAAGCCTATCCGCTGTTTTTACCCTGGGTGGCCGATGCCAAAGTGCTGTCCCGATCCGAGCATGAATTAAGTGCCGAACTGGTCGCAGATTTTAAGGGAATTCGCCAACCGTTTCGTACGGTGGACCGTTTTGTACCCGATAAACTGGTCGAGGTGCGTTTGCTTGAAGGGCCGTTTCGTTTTCTGGAAAGCGTCTGGTCGTTTGAAAAGCGTAGTGAAACATCGTGCCGGGTGCATTTCTCAATTGAATTTGAATTCAAAAGCATGCTGCTGGGTATCGTAGCTTCGCCGATTTTCGGCCACGCCTGCAAGACGATGGCGCGTGTGTTTGAAGAGCGGGCCATGCAACTTTATCGTCAGGAGAGACCATGAATATCACCGTTGCTTATGCGCTCCCACATGAACAGGTGTTGGAAGACATGGAGGTTCCGGAAGGAACCACCGCCGAAGAAGCGATTGCCATGAGCCATGTGCTGGAAAAATACCCCGAGATTGATTTTGCCGTTAACAAGGTCGGTGTTCTTGGTAAACTGTCCGCCTTGAGCAGTGTGCTACGTGATGGCGACCGCGTGGAAATTTATCGCCCGCTACCCAAAAAACCACGCGATGCACATGCCGTGGACGACAAAAAAGAACGCATTCGCGCCAGAAAGCAAAGCCGTCAAAACAAAACCAACGCATGAAATTTTGGGAAAAACCGCTGAATGAACTAAATAATGCCGAGCGGGAGGCACTTTGCGACGGTTGTGCGTTGTGCTGCATGCATAAATTCGAAGATGAGGATAGTGGCGAGATGCTGTACACCGATGTCGCCTGCCGTTTGCTGGATGGTTCAACGTGCCAATGTACGGATTATGAAAAGCGGCGGCAATCGGTGCCGGAATGCATGGATATTCGCAGATTTACCGCCGGGCAATATGCGTGGTTGCCGCCGACGTGTGCCTACCGTTTGCGCTTTGAAGACAAAGCATTGCCGGATTGGCATCTACTAATTTCCGGGAATGCGGAGACTGTGCACAGCGCAGGGATTTCGATGCGCGGGCGGTGTGTTGGCGAGGGTGAGGTCGCCGACCATGGGCTTGTTGAGCATATTATGGAATCGCCAATATCGGAGTGATTGGAGGACGTTCATTCTTTGTGCGTGTAAAGAGCGAACCAAGAAAAATGCCTGCTAGGAGCCTGTCGGACTTAGGATGAATTTACTGCGCGGCAGGGAAGCGGCCCAAAACGCCCTGATTTTTCGTCGCATAGTCACCACTATGTGCCTAAAAATCATGCCATTTTGACCTCGTTTCCCCACCTTCTCGCTACAATCCCCCTAAGTCCGACAGGCTCCCTAGGAAGCTGTGAATTCCCGGTTCGCGCACTTACGAAACGGGCGCAATATATTGCGCTGATCCGTTTCCCAAGCCCCCGCACACCTTCAAGCGGAGTGAGAGTCAAGGTCTTAATCCCTAAATTCTATATGGTGAAAATGCGGATGTTTTGGCAGCATGCGTCGCTATTGCATGGTCGCACACAGGAGAATCGTATGAATAAACACATTGTCGTCGCAGCACTTTATCATTTTGCCGATCTGGCGGATTTTTGTGAGATGCGCGGGCCGTTGCAGGCGGTTTGCGATGCAGCGGGCATCAAGGGTTCGCTGCTTTTGGCGGCGGAGGGGATTAACGGCACGGTGGCAGGTTCGCGGGCGGGCATTGATGCGTTGCTGGAACATTTGAAGAGCGATGTGCGTTTGGCCGAATTGGAGCATAAGGAATCCGCAGCCGCAGCCATGCCGTTTTATCGTATGAAGGTGAAATTAAAGAAGGAAATCGTCACCCTCGGTGCGCCGGAGGCCAATCCAAATGTTTGTGTTGGCGAATATATTGATCCTGCGGACTGGAATGCGCTGATTTCCGACCCCGAGGTACTGCTTTTGGATACGCGCAACGATTATGAATACGTGGTTGGCACATTTGAGGGTGCGGTGAATCCAGACACACACAGTTTTCGCGAATTCCCGGAATTTGTGCAGCAAAATGTCGATCCGGCACGGCATAAAAAGGTGGCCATGTTCTGTACCGGCGGCATCCGCTGCGAAAAAGCGTCGTCGTATATGTTGCAGCACGGTTTCGACAGCGTTTATCACCTCAAGGGCGGCATACTCAAATATCTGGAGCTGGTTCCGCAGACGGAAAGCCTGTGGCACGGCGAATGTTTTGTGTTCGACGAGCGGGTCAGTGTCGGTCACGGCTTGAAGACGGGCGATTATACCTTGTGTCGCGGTTGCCGGTTTCCGTTAACTGCGGCGGACCGGCAAGCGGTCGAATATGAAGACGGGGTCAGTTGCCCGCATTGTTTGCACCGTTTAAGCGAGGGAAAGAAAACCCGCTTGCGCGAGCGGCAGAAGCAGATGAAACTTGCAGAAGCGCGGCATCGGGAGCATCTGGGGATGAATTTAGAAGCCGCGCGGCACACCAAGCTGGAAGAAAAACGCAAAGCCGGTCTCAAGCTGCCGCGTTACCTGCGCGAGACGATGTCAGGAAAAACCTGCTGAAACCTTAAAACCAGCCTGAACAATGCCGCCCGATGATTTGTGTTAACGCCGTAATATGGTCGCTGCGATCATTCAGGGCGGCAATGTAGCGAAAGTGCTCGCCACCGGCTTCAAGAAAAATATCACGATTTTCCTGATCGATTTCCTGTAGTGTTTCCAGACAATCAGCGGAAAAACCGGGGCAGGCGATGGCGACATTTTTCACACCCTGCGCGGCAAGCGATTGCAAAGTTTTATTCGTGTAGGGCTGCAACCATGCTTCACGTCCGAAACGCGACTGGAAGGTGAGCATCCATTTATCTTCGGTCAAACCCAATTTTGTCGCCAGCAATTCAGCCGTGGCGCGACATTCATCGGGATACGGATCACCCGTTTCGTGAAAGCGTTCCGGAATACCGTGAAAAGACAGTAGCAGCTTGTCCGGCGTGCCGTTTTTACCAAAATCTTCATGAACACTGGCCGCCAGCGCGGCGATATAAGCGTTATCGTTGTGATAATCGCGCACAAAACGCAATTCCGGCATGTCGCGGCATGTTTTCAGCACCTCACCCACGGCATCGAACGTGGAAGCCGTGCTGCTTGATGAATATTGCGGATAAAGCGGCAATACCAGCACCTGTTTGCAGCCGGCGTCTTTCAACGCCTGCATGCCGTCGGGCATCGACGGGTTTCCGTAACGCATGGCCAGTTCGACACGAAAGCTGCCGGGATGAGCCACCTCCAGAGCCGCTTGAAGTGCCTGTTGCTGCTTGCGACTGATGGCCAGTAGCGGTGAGCCGTCCGCTGTCCATACCTTGCGATAGAGCGCCGCTGATTTCGGTGAACGCAACGGCACGATGCCGCAATTCAGAATCAGCCACCACAGCGAGCGTGGAAAATCCACGACACGTTTATCCCACAAGAATTCCCGCAAATAACGGCGCAAAGCGGGCGCATCGGGTGCATCGGGCGTGCCGAGGTTGCACAACAGCACACCAATTTGAGTTTTGGCGTCCATTGCCTAGTCCTTTTGCATACTAATCAGCTTAAACAACTCCAGCCGCGACGACGGATTGTTCAAAAAAGCCCCGGAAAGTTTGGATGTTGTTGTCCATGCATAAGGCTTGCGTACGCCGCGATGGCACATGCAAAAATGCCGACACTGGATAATCACGGCAACCCCGGACGGTTGCAAAACCTCATCAATCACATGGGCAATCTGCATGGTCATCTTTTCCTGAACCTGCAACCTTCTGGCATACACATCAACGACGCGAGCCAGTTTCGACAGGCCGACAACGCGTCCGTTGGGGATGTAGGCAACATGCGCTTTGCCGACAAACGGCGCTAAATGATGTTCACAATGGCTGTGCACATCAATGTCTGAAACCAGCACCATTTCGTCGTATCCTTCGACTTCCTCAAAGGTTTTTTCGAGGTGTTCGCGCGGGTCTTCGCGGTAACCTGAAAAATATTCACCAAAGGCGGCAAGCATCCGCTTTGGCGTTTCCTGAAGACCTTCACGGTCAGCATCTTCGCCCATATATTCAAGTAGCGCGCGCACATGTTTCATGGCGGCGATATTTTTCGGGGCATTCTCGTCAAATTCTTGCATGGGAACCTCTGCGGTGCATGATGCACGCACATTAGCGAATTTTCACCCTATGAAAAACCCCGGGAGGCATGCGTATGATTTCAGGAACAGTGGATTTGCTGCGTCACGGGGCATTGATTGGCGGTCTTCGCTATCGCGGCACGACCGAAGCCGGGCTTACCGAAGCTGGACGCGCAACGATGGATGCAGTCTGGAATCAGCTTGCTGATACGGTGGATGGTATTATTACTTCGCCATTATCACGTTGCCGGGAACCGGCTACAGCCTGGGCGGAAAAAGCGGGTATTGCATGTGCTGTGCTGGATGATTTGCATGAAATGCATTATGGCGCGTGGGAAGGTTTAACGGCCACAGAAATAGAAGAGCAATTTCCGGGCATGCTGGTGCGCTGGCGGGAAAATCCTGTCGGCATGCGTATTCCCGGTGCGGAAACCATCGAAGAATTCGCCGCCCGGGTCACCCGTGCATGGCAGCGTGTTCTGGACGACTCGGAGGGTAAACACCTTCTGCTGCTTGCTCATTCGGGAACCTTGCGTGTCATTCTTGCGCATGTCCTCGCTGCATCGCTGCCGACAACACGCCGTTTTGCCATGCCGTACAGCGCTTGGAGCCGGGTGATTGTGCGTGATGAGAAAATACTGCTGGAATTTTTGAATCGCATCGTTTGACTTCATTTTCCCTAGCCTTAAAGTATGGACACTTTTTATCGAAGGAGAAAGATGATGCGGAAATATATCTATGTGGCTTTGGCTGTTTTAGGTCTTGCCGTTATCCCGGCCAAGAGCGCGATGGCACAGGATTCGGGTAGTAATTTTGATATTCGCCCCTATATGGGTGTTGGTATCGGTGGTTTTGGTTTGGAGTTGAAGAATGATGCATCAAGCCAGAAGAACACTGTTTTCGGCGGTTATGGAAAGGCAGGCATAGATATCGGAGACTATCTGGGTGCTGAATTACGTTTTGGTTCGACATCTTCCGGTACAACAGGAAGCACCAAATTGTCCGAAAGCTATTTTATCTCCTATCTGGCTAAACTTCAGTATCAGGGCGCATCCGATTTTAATATCTATACCCTGTTTGGCGGAACCACTGCGAAATTCAAGAGGACTGTGGCTGGCGTGGAATCATCCAAGAGCAAAACAGGATTCAGCTATGGCTTTGGTGCGGAATACTATCTGCAAGACAACTTGTCTCTTGGTGGTGAATGGATGCAATACTGGACGAATGTTAAACTCGGAACTGCTTTCGGTACCAATGCCAAGGCTAAAATGTGGGGCGCGACGGGAACGCTGACTTACCACTTTTAATCATATCCCCGGTTAGACTCAAAAAAGGGGATGGGGCTAACCCATCCCCTTTTTCATGTGCATTCTGCAAGGTGCGTAGATGCTTCAATCTAGCCACCCATTATGATACAAATATGGTCACTGATACTGAATGGCTGCTTCCGGCCACAATCGGTCATTCACAGACGAATGATCCGTGAATGCCGCGCTCCAAAGTGCCCAGCCTGATTTTGATACATTATAGCCCAGACTATTCATAAATACTGCCGTACCCTTGCGGATCATTTCAATTTGAGTTATAACAAACCTATGGACTTAGTGGAGGGTGAGAGAAAATTCGCACAGGAGCTTGAGGGAAAACGACTGATTTGCGAAGTTGATATATCCCATAAAGAAGTTTCTGCCTTGAGAAGTAAAATATTGTGTCTCCATTCTCATGCATGGAATTTACACCCGTCAATAACAGCGATCACCACGGTAAATGCAGGAGTTTATGAATACCATCATGGTGATTTTTGGAGTGCATTCCCTGAATTGAAAG
>QILF01000015.1 GCA_003233235.1 Zetaproteobacteria bacterium | reverse complement strand
GCCTGTGCGTGTACGCACGCAGACAGGCCCGAAGGGAGCCACCCCAAAGCGCCAATGCTGCGTTGCGCCCCTTGCCAAGGGCATGCCCTTGGCAAGGGGCGCGCCTTGCCTTGGCGCTTTGGGGTGGCTCTGATGGTACGCTCTTCTACGGGATAGGACACTAGTTTAGTCGTATAGATGCAATTGAATTTGCCATTGCTTCCGGTTCTGGCGAGATACAACGGGACGGGAGCGCGGAAAATTGGCATAGTGCGCGGCTGTTCGATTCCATGGCATGTATTGCGGCGTTTGCAGCGGCAATTCCACAGGCCTTGGGCGGGCGCAATCACGATTGGAGGCATTCCTTGGCCAGAACGAATTTCAAGTACGAAAAACGGCAGAAAGAGCTTGCGAAACAGAAGAAAGCAGAAGAAAAACGTCTGCGTAGGCTGGAAAAGCGGAATCCGACGGATGGCGAGGATGTTGTTGAATCGCTTGATGGCGATGAAGCCGTTGAGTCAGGCATCGAACAGGAAGCATCCGAACAGGCTACTGACGACGCGGTTTAACCCGGCAGGTCTGTTTCATTTGCATTTATCAGTAAGAACGGCCCCGCTCTCAGGGTGAGAGTGGGGCCGTTTTGATTGTTAAGCTGTGCTGAAACGGACTTACTGAATCAGCAATGCGTTGATTTTACGAACAAAACCTGCCGGGTCTTCGGGCAAAGCGCCTTCGGCCAGCACGGCCTGATCGAATAGAATATCAGCAAAATCGGCGGTTTTGTCTGCCGAACGCATTTTTGCCAGACGTTGCACCAGCGCGTGTTCCGGATTGATTTCCAGAATCGGTTTAACATCAGGCACATCCTGACCGGCCTGCTTGAGAATACGCTCCAGATTACCGCTGATGTCGAACTGATCGGAAACCAGGCATGCCGGTGATTCGGTCAGGCGATTGGTGATGCGTACGTCTTTTACACGCTCGCCAAGTGCCTTTTTGAGCTTTTTCACGGCGGGTAATGCGGTCTTGGTAGCGGCTTCCTCGGCTTCTTTTTCAGCTTTTTTGTCGTCTTCGGAACCGATTCCGGATAAATCCAACTCGCCCTTGGCGATGGATTGCAGTTTTTTGCCGTCGAATTCAGTCAGATGCGAAATCAACCACTCGTCAATGCGGTCAGAGAGCAGCAGCACCTCGATTTCTTTCTTGCGGAATACCTCCAGATGCGGGCTGTGTTGAGCGGCGGCGAGGGTATCGGCGGTGATGAAATAAATCGTTTCCTGACCTTCTTTCATGCGTCCGACATAATCAGCCAGCGAAACCTTTTGTTCATCTGATTCCGTGGTCGAGAATTGAAGCAATTTTGCCAGCGCTTCGCGGTTGCCTGTATCCTCGATGATGCCTTCCTTCAGACAGTTACCAAATGCTTTCCAGAAGCTCGCATAATCATCTGTTTTGTTTTTCTTCATCTCGTCAAGCAAGCCGAGCACGCGCTTGGTGGCGCCTTTTTTCATTGCATCCATGGCCGGTGATTTTTGCAGAATTTCACGCGATACGTTCAGCGGCAGATCGCTGGAATCCATTACACCGCGCACAAAACGCAGGTAACGCGGCAGCAAATCTTCGCTGGCCTCCATGATGAATACGCGGCGGACGTAGAGTTTGACGCCGTTTTTAGCTTCCGCCTGCCACAGGTCGAAAGGGGCATTTTTTGGCAGGTAGAGCAGCAAGGTGTATTCGTATTTGCCTTCCAGACGCTGATGCAAGCGCGCCAGCGGTTCGTCGAAATCGTGGCCGATATGTTTGTAGAAATTATTGTAATCCTCGTCGCTCAATTCGGATTTCGGGCGCGTCCATAGCGCCGATGCCTGATTGACGGTCTCGATTTCGGGTGTTTTTTCCTCTGATTGTTCCCCCTCGGCGTCCGGCGTTGGCAACGGCGATTCCATCATGTGAATTGGAAAGGGGATGTGATCGGCATATTTATGCACGATGCTGCGCAGCCGCCAATCGTCGAGGAATTCATCGGCATCTTCGCGCAAATGCAGGGTGATTTCGGTGCCGCGTGTGTCTTTTTCGACGGTTTCCAGTTGATATTCGCCGTCGCCGCTCGATTCCCAGCGCACACCGTGTTCTTTTTCCAAACCGGCGCGGCGGGTGGTTAACGTTACCTTGTCGGCGACCAGAAACGAGGAATAAAAGCCGACGCCGAACTGGCCGATCAAATGTGCATCCTTTTCTTCATCGCCAGACAGTTGATCGAAAAATTCACGTGTACCGGAGCGGGCGATGGTGCCGATATGCTCAATCACTTCGTCGCGGCTCATGCCGATGCCGTTGTCGCGCACGGTGATGGTGCGCGTTTCCTTATCGACGCCGATAAATACATTCAAATCCGAATCGCCTTCGAACAATGCATCATCGGTGGTAGCTTCAAAACGCAATTTATCGGCGGCATCGGAGGCGTTGGAAATCAATTCGCGCAGGAAGATTTCCTTGTTTGAATATAGCGAGTGAATCATCAGATCGAGGAGCTGTTTTACCTCGGTTTGAAAAGCGCGGGTTTCCGTTGTGGTTTGGGTCATGTTGTCTCCTGAAGTTAAAAGTAAACTGTTACGCTTGTCTTTAGGGTCGGGGCGAGGGAATTTCAAGGGTGTCACGGACAATTTTCCAGATTTCCAGTTTTTTATCAAACGAAAGTGTGGCGTGCGCCGGACTGGTGGAGGGTAGAAGATATTTTGTCAGTTTTTTCTGCTCGGGAAAAAGGTGTGGCTGCACCATCTGCAAAAATAAAGTCTCAGCTTTGCGTCCGTTGAAGAAAATATGGCGGATTTGTGTGTGTAAGGTTAAAAATACGCTAAAATCGTTGGCCTCGACCTCGCGCATATTCGCATCAAGGCTGCCGGGTCGCAGACATTGATGCGCCACGTCCCAAAGGGCAATGCGATTACTTCTCAGATGCTGCAATCGCTGTTTATAGGCTTGATTTGCCTCAAAACCGAACAATTTTCCCATGATTGGCCAGAAAGCATTGCGCGGGTGCGCATAATACTGCTGTTCGTTCAATGATTTGCATCCCGGCATCGAGCCGAGAATCAGTAATTGCGCATCTTTGTCGGCAGAGAAGGGGAATCCGGTAAGCATATGCACAATGTTAGGCGGATGCCGGGCAGATGGGAATTACGATCGTGTCGTTTGGCTTTTTCAGACTGGAAAGGCTGCGATGCATCCGACACACTGGCGGCATGCACGACGATGTTTTGCAAGATGAAGAAAATAAGCTGGTCAGGGAGAGCGTGCGCACGCTGTTTGTCCGGCATCGCTTGAGTCTGCCGGGTATTTTTGTGATAACGACGGCTTTGTTGTTTGCCTATCGTAATGCCAATCAGGTTCAGTTGGCTATATGGCTGGCTGCTATCGGCTTGAGCAGCCTTGTTCAGTGGTTTTGTATCCATTCCTATTTCCGGAATCCTTTGAGATTTGGAGGCTATGGCTGGGCGCGTTTATTGGCGTTGTCTTCGGGTATGCTCGGGATTGTTTTAGGGCTTAGCGCTTATCTTTTTCTCGATCTGAACAACGGGACGAGTGTTGTGTTAGCGACGTTATTTCTTGTTTCTCCCATTTACGGCTCAACGATGTTTGCTGCGGCTTATTTTCCAGTTCATGCGGTATGGTGTCTCGGATCGACGATGCCGTTGGCGTTGTACTTTATTTCCTCGGACGCGACGGATTTTATTGTGCTGGGTCTTGGTCTTTTGCTGGCCGGAATACCTTCCGCACTTACGCTTGGTTGGATATTGGCCGGGGAATTCAAACGCAGCCTGCGTGCCCGCTTCGAGAATGTGCGATTGATTGGTGCGTTGCGTCAGGAGAAAGCACGGGTAGAAAAAATAAGCCGGGACAAGTCACGTTTTCTGGCTGCGGTCAGCCACGATTTGCGCCAGCCGCTGCACGCACTTGATCTTTTTCTTTCCAGCCTGAAACCACGGCTTGACCAACAGGGTCAGCAGCGTTTGCTGGGTCTTGCCCGGCATTCGAGTCGGGCGCTGGGCGAAATGCTTGGTGAATTGATGGATATTTCCCGTTTTGATGCAGGTAAGATTTCTCCAGAATTGCGAATTGTGCCGCTAAGCCCATTGCTGCGGGAATGTTCGGACGAAATGCACCCGCTGGCTGTGGAAAAGGGCTTAAAATTGCGGGTTCGTGTGCCACGCAGGGGATGCGTAACTACCGACCCGGTGTTGTTCAAGCGTATTTTGCGCAACTTGCTTGCCAATGCCATTCAGCATACGCAACAAGGCGGGGTGTTGCTTGGTACGCGCATGCGCGACGGCTTCATGTATGTCGAGATTCATGATACAGGACCGGGCATCAGCGAAGTGCAATTAGCGCATATTTTTGATGAGTTTTATCAGATTGATAATCCGGAACGCAACCGGGAGAAGGGGCTGGGCTTGGGGCTGGCGATTGTGCAGCGCGTAGCGGGTATGTTGGGGCACGACGTGACGGTGCGTAGTATTCCCGGTAGAGGGTCGTGTTTTTCCGTGGCAATGCCTCTGTGCGCTGTGGCGGAACAATGTCGGCAGGAGGTTATAATGATACCGACAGTTGCTGCTGATGTTGCCGGGCTGTTTGTGCTTGTTGTTGATGATGATTGCGTTATTTTACAAGGCATGCGCGAGTTGTTACTCGGCTGGGGTTGTGAAGTGCTGCTTGCCGAAAGCGAGGCGGCATTGCTTGGCAAATTGGAAGCGCATGAATACCCGCTTCCCGATATGCTTATTTCCGACTATCGCCTGCGTGACGGGCATACCGGTCTGGAGGTGGCGAATTCTGTGCGTAGGCATTTCTCCAGCGAGATTCCAACGCTGATTATCAGCGGTGATGTGCACCCGGATGTGCAGGCTTCGGTTAGAAATATGGGTTATTTCTGGTTGGAGAAACCGGTACAGGAAGATGCTTTACGGAGGGTGCTGGCGGGAGCGTGCGGTTTAAGGGCGGGCTAGGGAAGCACTGATCAATTCATGGGTTTGCATTTTACATTTATAATGCACCAACCCGGCGTTGCAATGTTTCGCAATAGCCATGCTATTACGTGCACATTGCGCCTTGATTTGGCACATTCTTAATGCAAGCTGCTTTACCCAGAATTAATCAGCACCTCCCTAGGGCACTAGCTGTTGAGGCCGAGAATTTCGCGGGCGCGGATGCCGGCCTGCACGCGATTGTCCACACCCAGTTTGCACAGAATATCGCTGACATATTGTTTGACCGTACCTTCGGTTAAATAAGCGCGCTCGGCAATTTCACGGTTGGAGCGCCCATTGGCGAGCAGACGGAGAATTTTCAGCTGTTTATCAGAGAAACGAGGGATGGTTTTAGACATTGCGTTGGCGGGGATGTACGTTTTACCGGCTAATGTTTGCCGGATGGCATCCAGCATTTCCTCACCCTGTCCTGATTTCGACACAAAACCGGATGCACCTGCCTCAATGCAGCCACGGATAACCAGCGGGTCGTCGTTGGCGGAGACCACCAGAATCGGGATATGCGGCCACGCCATGTGAATTTCGCGAATGCTTTCCACGCCGTTCATACCCGGCATACACAGATCAAGTAGCATCAGTTTCGGCTGGATGCCGTTTGCCAGTGCGGCATTTACCTCCGCACGATTGGCGGCAGTTTTGATTTGGTAGTTTGTATCCAGCATTTCAAGCCATTGCTTGACGCTTTCGCGAAACAACCCGTGATCGTCAGCCAATAGTATGGTCAAAATCTTTTCCTCATCCGATTTCCACAGCCTAATTACTAACTTTAGTTAGTCAAATAACTAACCGATGGCAATTAATAAAAACTTACGACCTTTTAGACTATCGGCTCTACACAGGTTGAACTTGAATGGAGCCTGATAAATAGGAGGAAGAGATGCAACACATAAGGGATGATATACGCAAAGGCATGTTTTTGTTTGTTGCGCTGGCATTTGCTTTTACGGCGGCTGGGGCATCGGCGTATGCGGGTGATGACGAGGATAAGGATAAGGGTGAACGTGATGATGCCGTAACCATTGTCGGCCCTCAAGGCCCGACTGGACCTCAGGGCGCAACGGGCGCACAAGGTTCGATTGGCTTGACTGGTTCGGCAGGTACTAATGGTTTAGATGGTGCGGTTGGTGCAACGGGTCCACAGGGACCGATTGGTTTGACTGGTCCGGCAGGTACTAATGGTTTAGATGGTGCGGTTG
>QILF01000061.1 GCA_003233235.1 Zetaproteobacteria bacterium | reverse complement strand
CCCACTTCGAGTGCGATTTTGAGTTGGAATGAGGTGAATGGTGGTTCCATTTGCCGAAATTCCAACTCAAAATCGCGCCGGAGTGGGGAAGGAAATCGCCGCTCACGACTTTTGCAAGTGGCTCGCCATGCGCCCTGTTTATCGTCTATAATGCTCATGACCGCTGAACATTACATCGGGCGACGTAAGACATGCCACGCCGCTTCGACCTGTGTTCAGAACAAGGAGCGCAGCATGCCATTTTACTGTTTTCTGCTTTTGCTGATTATTATCCTGATGTTGCTGGCCTTTTTTCGCTCGGGCCTTGCCATCTGGACGTTTGCACTGGCCGGATTTCTGCTCGTTTCAGGTTTTATCGGTGCTTCAACCACCCTGGTGAGTGCCAGTTGGATCATCTTCGCACTGATTTTTCTGCCGCTGAACATTCTACCGCTACGCCGCACCCTGATTAGCCGACATGTGTTTGGCATATTTAAAAAAATGATGCCGCCGATATCGAATACCGAAAAACAGGCACTGGATGCCGGTAGTGTCTGGTGGGATGCGGAGCTTTTCTCCGGCAAACCCGATTGGCACAAGCTGCTTGATCAACCTGCGCCGCAACTTTCTTCCGAAGAACAGGCTTTTATAGACGGCCCGGTCGAAACGCTGTGCGGCATGCTGAACGACTGGGAAATTAATCACGAATTGCATGACTTGCCTCCCGAAGTGTGGCAATTCATCCGCGAAAACGGCTTTTTCGGCATGATCATTCCTAAAGCTTATGGTGGTCTGGAATTTTCCGCACAAATGCATTCGGCAGTGGTCATGAAAATCGCCAGCCGCAGCATTACCGCCGCTGTAACCGTCATGGTTCCCAATTCGCTCGGCCCCGGTCAGTTACTGATGAATTACGGCACGGAAGAACAGAAGAACCACTATCTTCCACGCCTTTCCAGCGCTGAAGATATTCCGTGTTTCGCACTGACCAGCCCGTGGGCGGGCAGCGATGCAGCAGCCATGCGCGACACCGGTATCGTCTGCAAAGGTGAATTCGACGGCAAAGAAATACTTGGTATTCGATTAAACTGGGAAAAACGTTATATCACGCTGGCCCCGGTAGCCACTTTGCTCGGTCTGGCTTTCAAATTATACGACCCGGAGCACCTGATTGGCGATAAAGAGGCGCACGGCATCACACTGGCACTGATTCCGACCGACACCGCCGGTATCGAAATCGGCAGACGCCATTTGCCGCTTGATCAGGCTTTCCAGAATGGCCCGGTCAAAGGGCACGATGTATTCATTCCACTCGACTGGATGATCGGCGGTGTCGAATATGCCGGTCAGGGCTGGCGCATGCTGATGGAATGTCTGGCCGACGGACGCGCCATTTCACTACCCTCGCTTTCGGCAGGTGCAGGCAAGCTCTGTTCACGGGCAACCGGTGCTTACGCACGCATTCGCACCCAGTTCCATACTCCAATCGGACGCATGGAGGGCGTGGAAGAGGCGCTGGCACGCATCGTCGGCAACACCTACGCCATTGATGCCACCCGCCAGATCACCGTTGTGTCTGTCGATCAGGGGGAAAAACCATCGGTGATGTCGGCCATTGCCAAATATCACTGCACGGAGCGCATGCGTAGCGTCGTCAACGATGCAATGGATATATTCGGCGGCTCGGCAATCATCATGGGACCGCTGAATCTGCTCGCCCGCACCTACGAGGCCATTCCGGTCAGCATTACCGTTGAAGGCGCAAATATTCTTACCCGTAGTCTGATTATTTTCGGTCAGGGCGTAATTCGCTGCCACCCTTATTTACGCCGCGAAATGGATGCGTTGGCTATGGATGATAAACAAGCGGCCCTGAAAGCATTTGATGCCGCTTTTTTCGCACATATCGGCTTTGTCGGCAGCAATAAGGTGCGCAGCATTCTGCTCGGCCTTGGTGGTGGTTATTTGAGCAAACCACCCTTCTCCGGCGACAGCCTTCGTTATGCACGGCATATCGAACGTTTAAGTGCCAATCTCGCTTTTGTATCGGATATCACGCTTGCAGTACTCGGTGGCGGACTCAAACGCCATGAAAAATTATCCGGCAGGCTGGGCGATATTCTGTCGCAATTATACATCGCTTCAGCAGCCATCAAACGTTTTAGCACAGATGGCGAGCCTGCTGAGGATACGCCGCTGCTGCAATGGGTCTGCGAGGATGCCTTGTGGCGCGCGCAGCAGGCACTGGATGGATTTTTGCGTAATTTTCCGGTTCCCGCCATCGGTATATTGATGCGCGCATTGGTTTTTCCGCTAGGCAAACCTTTCAAACCACCCGTTGACAAGCTCGGGCACAAGGTTGCCACCATTGTACTTAATGAAAACAAAGCGCGTGACCGGTTAAGCGCCGGCATCTATATCAACACCAACCCGGACGACCCTCTGGGTCGTATTGAGCATGCGTTCGCAACCGTTCTGGCTGCCCGTGATAGTGAAAAAAAACTCGAACTGGCGCGTAAGTCCGGCCAGATTAACGCCTTATTCGATGACGAAACCGCATTTGCCGAGCTGCTTGAAAAAGGTCTGATTGATGAAACCGATGTGAAAATGCTTCGCAACGCCTTCGCAACCACTTGGCAGGCAACGATTGTCGATGCATTCGATGCCGCAGATGTAAACGGATAATAACCACTTTTAAAATATGGTTGTATACTATATTCTTACAATATAAATTGTTTATAATGAGCAAGTTGTATGCATATATTTACTGCTGCGTTCACATTTATCCTCCCAAGATATTATGAACACACACCTCCGCAATTTGTTGGAATTCACACCCGGTTGCGTCTGGTCGGCATCAAAGACGTTGAAATATGTGATTTTGTCCCCGCGTGCCGAAATAATGTTCGGCTTACCTGCCGGACAGCTTCAAGAAAGCGATATCTGGTCTTGGGTATCCATTGATGATCAGCGCAGTACCAACATGCGCTTACTACAAGCCGCTATCAAACAACATAAATCTGATTTGGAACTGACATATTGCACCAATACCGGCGAACAGGAAACATGGTTCAGTGAAAATATCCATCTGCATTATTGCCCCGACAAAAACAGTGGAGAACCACATCTTGAGAATGTATCCGGTATCAGCTTTGATATTACTAAACGCAAACAGGAAGAAGAAAATATTCTGAAAATGCAACAACAGGCGCGAAAAATGGAGGCTATCGGCACACTCGTAGGCGGTATTGCGCATGAATTCAACAACATGCTGACCGGCATAGCAGGTAATATCTTTCTGCTGGAAACTGAATTCGAAAAAGGCTCAAAGGCAGCCGAACGCTTAGGCCGCATTGATAATCTGACCCGCCGGGCCAGCGGATTGGTTGGACAAATGCTGGCTTTTGGTCGCAAACAGCGCACGACAATACGCGACGTGGATCTGAAATCGCTACTGGATAAGGTGTACGCCATCGAATCCGCCGGTTTGCCATCGAATGTTCACTTGTCGCAGGATATTCCGGAAAACATACTGGTTCGTGCCGATCAAACGCAGCTTATTCAGGTGCTGACCAGCCTAATCAGCAATGCCTCCGATGCTTTTGGTGACACGACTGCGGGAGAAATCCACATAGATTTGGAGGATGCCCGGGAAGACAATACCTTGGCTTTCCGTTTTCCACACTTCAATCATGCCGATATGCTCTGCCTGCGCGTCACAGATAACGGTTCGGGCATCCCCGAAGACATTCAAGATCGTATTTTCGACCCGTTTTTTACCACCAAAGAGGTCGGAAACGGCACGGGCATGGGGCTGTCTATGGCCTACGGCCTGATGGAAAGTTTCGGTGGCGGCATCGAAGTGGAAAGTGAAAAAGATACCGGCACATGTGTGCGTCTTTATTTATTAAGGGCTGAAACCGAAAGTGCTGAACAAACAATGACCAAAGACCCCACCGATCTGCAATACGGGCATCACGAAACGATTCTGGTAATCGACGACGAACCTCTGGTGAGCGATGCTGCTATGGAAATGCTCGAAAGAATCGGTTACCGGTCAGTTGCTGTAGCCAATGGCCGCGCAGCCGTAGATTTTGTCCGTGATCATCCTAATGCCGTGGTTCTTGCTCTGCTTGACCTGATTATGCCGGATATGGATGGGCAAGAAACCGCCGCTCAACTGCGTTCGCTGAATCCACAGTTACCGATTGTCTTTGTCACCGGCTACAATCTTGGCGACAAACAACTTAACGACATTCAAATATCCCGTTCGCACGTCATCGCAAAACCCTATGAAGTCCATCATCTGAGCCACGTTATTGCCGGACTATTGCACCCTGAATCGCCTTCAGACAAAACAACGACGGAGTAAACCTCTCACTATTCACCAGAACAACAAAACAACGCATAGACCACAGGGGTTCGATACCGCTATGCTTCCCGCATGCCGGATGCCAGCAAATCAAAACAGATTGATCTTTCCGCCTCTTTTGCCGGATTAAGGCTGCAAACGCCAATCGTCCTGCTTTCCGGCTGTGTCGGTTTCGGTGAGGAATACACCCGTGTAGAAGGTTTTTCCAACCGTGATATCGGCGCTGTGATTCTCAAGGGCACAACACTTGAAGCACGCATGGGCAATGCACCGCATCGGGTCTATGAAACCCCTTCCGGCATGCTCAATGCCATCGGTTTGCAAAATCCCGGGGCACGGCATGTTATCGAACATATTCTGCCGAAGCTGCCGCACAATGAAACCCAATTTTGGGCCAATGCCAACGGTTCGACACTGGATGAATATGCTGAAGTAGCGCGTTTATTCGACGATTCACCGGTCACAGCCATCGAAATCAATATTTCCTGCCCGAATGTAAAAGCCGGAGGTGTACATTTCGGCAACGATGCGGCGATGGCGGCACGCGTCGTCGAAGCCATGCGTCCGATGACCAGAAAACCGCTGATTACCAAATTATCACCGAATAACGCAGACATCGCCGAAATTGCCCGCTGCTGTATTGAAGCCGGTAGTGACGGACTTTCGGTCATTAATACACTGGTCGGCATGGCCGTAGATATTGACAAACGTCGTCCGGTCATCGGCAATATTTCCGGTGGATTGTCCGGTCCGGCCATCAAACCGGTTGCTTTGTGGAAAATTCACCAGACCCGTGCCATCGCCGCCAAACACGGCATTCCCATTCTCGGCCAGGGCGGCATAACTTGCGCGCAGGATGCCATCGAATTCGCCATCACAGGTGCGGATGCCATCGGGCTGGGTACAGGGCTTTTTTATGATCCGCTGTTGGCCGGAAAAATCCTTGACGGTTTACGTGAATATCTGACGCGCCACAGTATTTCCAGTTATGCCGAGCTGGTCGGAACGCTTGAGGTCTGAATTTCGCAGAACGAGAGGCTTGATCCTTCTCATCCTATTGTGCCTGCTCCCCTGCACATCTCTGGCCGGTACATTATCTTTTGTCAGCAGCGGGCGCTGGGTGCAGGTGGGGAAAATTTATGATGGCGATACGTTTCAAACCCGTAGCGGTGAAAGAATCCGCTTGCTCGGTATCAACACACCCGAAGTAGCGCACCCGTCCTCACCTGCCCAGCCGATGGGCAAAGAAGCCACGCGTGCACTGCGTAAACTGATTTCCGGCAAGGTAGTACGCCTAGCCTTCGACGAGCAGCGCCGCGACATTTACAAGCGCACGCTGGCGCAGGTGTATTTACGCAACGGCGATTGGGTGAATGCTAAAATGATCGACCTCGGCATGGCCCATGTTTATTCCTTCACCCCTAATTTACGCTGGGCTGGAAAACTCATTTCCCGTGAGCAGAAAGCACGCCGCGACAAACGCGGCATCTGGAACACCCGCCGTTTTGGCATGCTTAAGGCTGGCAAGGTGAAAGCCGCGAACCTTGGTCAATTCCGCGTGCTTAGCGGAAAAATCGACAGTGTCGGAAAAAAAGGTTTTTCCTTTCGTATGCAGGGATTGAAAATAAGTATCCCAAGAAAATACCGGTCTTTTTTTATTAACAAGCCGCGTCTGCGTGCGGGAGACAGCGTTGTCGTGCACGGTGTTGTGCGCAGCTCGTCTTCCGGGTTATATCTGGCTTTGCACAGCCCGTTTGATTTGGAAAATCCAGCCCCATGACGTGCATGAACCATTCTGTTCACTACCCGTTTAAAACGTTGTTTACACTGAGCCACTTGCAAAAGTCTGGGTGGATGAGTTGCAATCCCACTTCGAGTGCGATTTTGAGTTGGAATGAGGTGAATGGTGGTTCCATTT
>QILF01000024.1 GCA_003233235.1 Zetaproteobacteria bacterium | reverse complement strand
ATTCCAGATATCCGCCCCGCCTGATGACAACGCCTTGCTATCGAAAGACTCAATGACAGGGTTAATTACCGTATGAAAGCGTTGAAGAGCCTTTACATCTGCTAAACCGTTAATCCAAATCGAAAAAGGTAATTCACCATTTTGACCGAGGTAAACCTCCACTTGCTTTTATTCGACAGGTAAGAGCATGAAAGAACTGTAGCCTAAAAGCTACTATGATGCAAATTAGCTTACCCTAGTGTCCTATCCCGTAGAAGCGCGCACTATCAGAGCTACCCCAAAGCGCCAATGCTGCGTTGCGCCCCTTGCCAAGGGCATGCCATTGCCTGCGGGGCGCGCCTTGCCTTGGCGCTTTGGGGTGGCTCCCTATAAACAGAAAAATAGGCTATTCGTCGTCTTGCGGCGGATAAATATCCGGGAATAGGCGGCTCAAGCGTTCCAATTCGCGTTGCAGATGAATGTAGAGCGCGCTGTCGGTCAGCGGCAGATGCAAGCGGTGGCGCAAAATATCCTCGGATGCATCAACGCGTGTGCGTCGCGCTTTGGCCCATATTCCACCCGGTTCCACTGTGTTTTCCATGCTTTGCAGCATCAGATGTGCGGCATGAATCAGCATGACCGTTTGATGCATATCCTGCGGCCATTCATTTGGCGCATGCCAGCAGGCGTGGTGATGGAAATAGATAAAACGATGCACTTCGCGCGGCAGTTGCCAATGCAGGGCTAGCATCATACCGGCATCAATATGGGTATAACCGAGTACCTCTGCTTCGGCTTGTAGATCAGCTTTACCCGCGTGCAAATGATTGGCGATTTCCTCCAGCGAGGTATCGTTTTCGAGATGTAGAATAATCAGCTTGCCAATATCGTGCAGCAGGCCGATTAATGCCGCTTGATGATTGTTGACGGGCGTGAATTCGGAGAGCTGGCGCGCGAACATGGCCACAGCCTTACAATGAAACCAGATGTGTTGTGCTTCGATGGCGGATTTTTCACCGATTTTGCCAATTTCCGGCATCAGCGATTCGAGGATGAGATTTTGTGCTTCGTCCATGCCCATGCGCATCAGGGTGACGGAAACATCATGGCTGATTGCCCCATCAGTGGGTGCGTAAGCCGCTGAATTTCCCCATTTCAGGACGTGTGCGGTAAGTACAGGGTCCTGTTCGACAAGGCGCGCCAGATCGTGCGCAGCGGCTTCGTCGCTTTCCACCATTTTGCATACTTTATTCCATATTTCCGGAAGCGGCGGGATTTCGCTAATCGCTGATTTCAGACGTTGCAGGGTATCGGCAGCAAGGGGTGGCGGGGCGCAGAGATCGTAGGGCGGTGTTTCGGGTGCAGAGTCGGCGATAACCTCAAAACACCAGCGCAGGCAGTGCTCCGGGATGTCTGTTTCTTCCGGTGATTCCCCGGTCACGCCGGGAACTTCAAACTCAGGCTGTTTTTATCGACGCAGACACGCACTTTTCCGCCTTTTTGCAGACAACCGAACAGGATTTCGTCAGCCAGCGGCTTTTTCAGGGTGTCGGTAATCAGTCGCTCCATGGGTCGTGCGCCCATCCGTTCATCAAAACCGTGCTTGGCGAGCCATGCGATAGCGGCTTGCTCCACCTTGATTTGCACTCCCTTGCTTTCCAGTTGCATTTCCAACTGCATGATGAATTTGCCGGTGATATGGACGGTGGTGGCGGCATCCAGCTGAGCAAACGGGATGATAGCATCCAATCGATTACGGAATTCGGGTGAGAACATGCGTTTGATGGCTTCCGTGTTGTCGCCGTGCGCCGATTGCGGGGCGAAACCGATGCTGTTCTGATTCAATTCATGGCTACCGGCATTGCTGGTCATAATCAGAATGACATGACGGAAATTTGCCGAGCGACCGGCGTTGTCGGTCAGTTTGCCGTGATCCATCACCTGCAAGAGGATATTAAATAAATCGGGATGCGCTTTTTCAAATTCATCGAGTAAAACCACGGCATGCGGCTGTTTGCTGACGGCTTCGGTTAGAAGGCCGCCCTGTTCGAAGCCGACATAACCCGGCGGCGAGCCGATCAGACGCGATACGGCGTGCGCTTCCATATATTCGGACATGTCGAAACGAATCAATTCGAGGCCCAATTGTTGCGCAAGCTGGCGCGCCACTTCGGTTTTCCCAACCCCGGTCGGGCCGGTAAAAAGAAAGCTGCCAATCGGCTTTTCCGCTTGTGCGAGCCCGGCGCGGGATAATTTAATCGCACTGGATAGTGCAGCGATAGCTTTATCCTGACCGAATACGCTGAATTTCAGATTGCGTTCAAGATTGCGCAGTGATTTTTTGTCGGATGCCGAAACGCTACGCGGCGGGATGCGTGCAATACGCGAAACCACAGCCTCAATATCGGTGACGCTGATTTGTTTTTTGCGTTTCTCCGGCGGTTGAATTTGCACCGCTGCACCCGCTTCGTCGAGGACATCAATTGCTGAATCGGGAAGATTTCGTTCGTGCAGATGACGATTGGCCAGTTCGGCGGCTGATTTAATGGCCGCTTTTGCGTAACGGACGCCGTGGTGTGTTTCCAGTGTCGATTTCAGACCACTGAGGATGTCGATGCATTCATCCAGCGACGGGGCAGGGACATCAATTTTCTGAAAGCGGCGCGATAGAGCGCGATCTTTCTCGAAAAGGGAGCGGAATTCCTGATAGGTGGTTGCTCCGATGCAGCGCAGGCGGCCATTGGCAAGCGATGGTTTGAGCAGGTTGGAGGCATCCATTGCACTGCCGCTGGCAGCTCCCGCACCGATCAGGGTGTGGATTTCGTCAATAAACAGAATACCGTCCTGCTTGAGCTCAATTTCAGAAAGCACGGCTTTCAGGCGTTCCTCGAAATCACCCCGATATTTACTTCCGGCCAACAGCGAGCCCATATCAAGCGTATAGATTTCCGCAGCAGCGAGAACCTCAGGGACTTCGTTATCGACAATTTTTTTCGCCAGCCCTTCAGCAATCGCGGTTTTACCGACGCCTGCTTCACCGACCAGAATCGGGTTGTTTTTGCGTCGTCGGCAGAGGATATGCATGCAGCGTTTCACTTCTTCTTCGCGGCCGATGAGCGGATCGATATTGCCGTCACGCGCGCGCGCATTCAAATCGATGGTGAAGCGGGCCAGCGCCGAGGGTTTCTTTTCGGCTTTTTGCTGCTGTTCGACAGGCATTTCTTCGATGGCTTCCAGTGGATCGGGTAGCGGTGCGCCGTGCGCGATGCACTGCATAATATCCAGTTTTTTAATGTCGCTTTCTTCCATGAAATGCACCGCAAAGGAGTCTTTTTCAGAGAAGACTGCGACCAGAATATAAGCGCCGCTCACTTCCTCTTTACCGGAAGATTGCGCTTGAATGACGGCGCGTTGAATCACCCGTTGCAGAGCGACGCTGGCGGCAGTCTCGCCTGTGCCTTCGGGCAGGATGGCAACATGCTCGGATATATAGCGTTGCAGTTTTTGCCGCATATCGTCGATATTTGCGCCGCATTGTTCCAATATGTTGCGTGCCTCGCCATTGTCGATCAGGCCGAGCAGCAGATGCTCGACGGTGACAAATTCGTTGCGGCGCAAGTGCGCCGACCGGAATACGTCGTTCAGTGTGCGTTCAAGTTCTTCATTCAGCATCGCCATCTCCCGAGTCTCTCTGCATAATACATGCCAGCGGATAGTTATTGCTGCGACTAATTTGTCGCACCTGTGCCACCTTGCTTTCAGCCAGTTCGCGTGGATAGACACCGCAAAGCCCTCGACCCTGCTGATGTATATTCAGCATGATGCGGGTAGCTTCACTTTCCGATTTATGGAAATATTGGCAAACAATATCAACCACGAAATCCATAGGTGTAAAATCGTCGTTGAGAAGAATCACCTGATACATCGGCGGTTTTTTCAGGCGCGGTTTGTCTGCTAATGCCAACGGATTCGATTCGAAAACACGTTTACCCATGCTGAAAGCATAGCTCTTTTATGTGATTTAAGCAGCACAAAAAATACAAAGCGAGGAGAGATATGAATGAGTAAACTGAAATGCCTTTTGTGGGATGTCGATGGCACGCTTGCCGATACTGAACGTGATGGTCACCGCGTGGCCTTTAATATGGCTTTCGAAACAGCTGGATTGGAACGACGCTGGGATGAAGCAACCTACGGCGAGCTTCTGAAGGTGACCGGCGGCAAAGAGCGCATGCGTTTTGACATTGAGCGCGGTGGAATGGCGGATATGAGTGATGCGCAGATTGCCGAATTGCATGCCGGTAAAACGCAGATGTACCAGCAGCTTATTGCCGATGGCGCGATTCCGTTGCGTCCCGGTGTGCGCCGTTTGCTTGAAGAAGCACGCGCGGCAGGGGTGATTCTCGGTGTTTCAACCACAACAACACCGGCAGCACTGGATGCGTTGATTGAGCATTCGCTCGGTCACGAGTGGTTCGATTATTTCGCAGTTCTGGCTGCTGGCGATATTGTTCCGGCTAAAAAACCGGCACCTGATATTTACCGGTATGCGATGGATAAACTTGATGTTTCTCCGGCAGAGACGATGGCGCTGGAGGACTCCGGCAACGGTTGGTTATCGGCGCAAGCAGCCGGACTTAAATGTGTGGTGACGGTGAACGGCTACACGCGCGGGCAGGATTTTGCGGGAGCTGATCTGGTGGTTTCCGAATTCGGAGAGGCGGATAGGGCGGCGATTGACATACTGGATAACCCGCACGCTCTGGATGATTTACATCATGTGCAGTTGAAACATTTACAGGCGATGATGGGGGATTAAACATGAAACTGGTCGATACGCATTGCCACGTTGATTTCAATCATTTCGACGCGGACAGGGATGAGGTTTTTCAGCGGTTTTCGGAAGTTGGCGGTGATTGGCTGGTGGCGGTGTCGGTTGATCTTGAAAACGAACCGAGGTTACGCGCACTTGCCGAGGCACGTGAAAACGTGTTTTTCAGCGTTGGGGTGCATCCCAATCATGAGGTGGAAACAGAACCGGATGCGGATATGTTGTGTGCCTTGGCCAATCATCCGAAATGCGTGGCTATCGGCGAGACGGGCATGGACTTTTTCCGGCATCATGTGCCTGCGGAGGTGCAGGAGGCGCGTTTTCGCATGCATATTCGTGTTGCGCGGAAATTGGAAAAGCCGGTGATTGTGCATATGCGTGAAGCCGATGCGGATACCTTGCGTGTGCTTGATGATGAGGGAATGGATCAATGCGGCGGTATTATGCATTGTTTTTCTTCGCATCAGGCGACGGCGGAAAAAGCTTTGGATATGGGTATGTCGATTTCATTTTCCGGTAACGTGACGTTCAAGCGTAATGACGAATTGCGTGCGGTGGCGGCTTTTGTGCCGGAGGAATCGTTGCTGATTGAAACCGATTCACCGTATCTCGCGCCGATGCCGAATCGCGGTAAACGCAACGAGCCGTCGTTTGTACGGCATGTGGCTGAATGCATCGCTGAAGTTCGCGGCGTGAGTCCTGAATATATTGCTGAGCTAAGTTATGACAACGCTGCACGTCGTTTCGGCGTATCGTTGTAGCTTCGTGCCTCAGGATTTGCAGCGTTGATTTAAAATAGAAAATGGCGGAGAGGGTGGGGTTCGAACCCACGTGGCAGTTTTACCCGCCCAACCGATTTCGAGTCGGTGCCGTTATGACCACTTCGGTACCTCTCCGTGACGCTAAGGAATCGCTGAACAAACCATGATTCGTGCTGCTGCATGTAGAATGAACGATTTCCGCGTTACCGCGTTAAAGATTTGAGCACCACAGGTATTTCCTCCGGTCACCATAGCGGTGCTATGGATTGCAATCTTTGCCTTGAACTCGCTCATTTTTCATTACAGCCTCTTCGAAGCAGCGTTATTCTAAAAAGACTGCGAAGCATACGGATGCCCCCGTTCGACGCAAGCAACACTCTTTTTCAATATGAATGGATGCGGGGGTTAGCATCAAGTGGCTCTCAAACAAAGATTGTATGATCAAATCAAGGGGAGCTTGCCAGAAGGGCGAGAAGAAGAAAGTTGAGTAGCAGCAGAATGATGGAAAATCCGCGCCAGAAGCCGACCGGATTTCGTTCGATGAGCGGTGCGGTTGTTTTCATCAGGGCCGGATTGGGATTGTTCAGGTCATAAAGAAACTCTGAAAAGGTTTCATAGCGCATGTCCGGGTTGTTTTGTACAGCTTTCTGGATTGCGCCATCCATCCAGACCGGCACATCCGGGTTATAATTACGAATGGATGTATAATCGTAATATTTATGTGCTTCAGCTTTTTCGAGTTTTCCATATGGAAAGTGACCGCCGCTGAGCATTTCGTAAATCGTTACAGCGAGTGAAAACATATCCGTGCGCGCTGTGCCTTCGTGGCCTTCGAAAATTTCCGGCGCGATATAATTGGCCGTGCCCTCAATATGTAGTTGTTCGATGGGGGTGTGTATCTCTTGCAGGCCGGCTACTTGAGTAGAGCCGAAATCAATGATTTTGATGGCATTGTGTTTATCAATCATGATGTTTTCAGGTTTGATGTCCTGATGTATCATTTCTTTGCGATGAAAAGCGCGTAGCCCTTTGATGATCTGCTCGACAATATTGCGGACTTCATTCAGATCAGGTTTGGGATTATCCAGTATCCATTGTGCCAGTGAGCAGCCTTCGAGAAATTCAGTGACATAGTAGATGCAACTGCGTTTCCGTTTAAGTTGATAGACTTTGAACACATGTGGATCGTTTATGCGTCTGCCGACCCATACCTCATGTAGAAATTTATCAATATAGGCAGGGTCATCCTCAAAATTTACGGATGGTGTTTTGATAACAACTGTTTCGCCGTTGTCGATGTCTTCAGCCAGATAGAGCTGAATGGTAGCACTGGAATGCAGTTCTTTGATGATGCGATAGCCATCTAGGGTCATGCCTGCTTCCAGGGGTGGGGGAAAGGGTAAAGCCGTTAACTGCCGGTAGTATTCGTTCTCATCCTGATTGGGTAGTTGGGTGATGCGAATCATCTGGCAGGTTACATTGTCATTACTGCCCGCTTCAAGTGCTGCTTTGACCATTAGACTTGCTGCGGTTTCCGGGTTGTCCGATGACAGTGCCAGTGTGTTAATTTGTTCATCGTTGAGATATTCATGAATACCGTCGGTGCTGAGAACGAAAATATCACCGACTTCAATAATCAAATTAGCGTAATCGAAGCGCACCTCATATTCACCACCCATGGCGCGGGCCAGATAGGTTTTATTACGATCAACCAGCAAACGATGGTCTTTGGTTAAACATCTTATTTTTTTCTTCCGAATCAGATAGATACGGGAATCTCCGACGTGAAAGAGATGCGCTGTGGTCGATTTCAGAACCAGAATCGCCAATGTCGAAGCCAGGCTAAGTTCTGAGGCGTAACGGCGTTGCCCCTGACTGTATAACCATGAATTCAGTGAGCGGATAATGCGTTCACCTGCCGTTTTTACCGTCCACGACTGGGGTGTGCTGAGATAATCGGCGATAAAGCCCTGCACGCAATATTCGCTGGCTTCGCGTCCTGCCTCGCTGGAGCCGACGCCATCGGCAGTGACCGCAACAATGCCTTTGTGGGTGAGTTCCATGCCTTCAGGAATCCGGATGCCACAGCAGTCTTCATTCTGCGCCTTGACGCCGGTTTGCGAGCATTGCCCGGCTTCAACCATAAGTTTGTTTGCCATCTTAACTACGTCGATTCACGTTCATTCATGGAGACTATCAATGCAGACCGATCTTTTCGATGCTGCCGTCTTCATTTTCTTCATACATAAAACCTTTCGGCTCTTCGAGCGCGAAGATGGTGAGTAGAAACACTGCGGCAGCGGTACAGGCGATGGTGATGAAGAATATTTGTACAGACACAAACGACAATACGGTTAGAAATGCGACGCCACCGACATTACCGAAGGCACCTGTCGTGCCTGCCACTTGTCCGGTTAGGCGGCGTTTGATTAGCGGTACGACGGCAAAAACAGCACCGTTACCCGCGTTTACAAATATCGATGCAATAATCATGACGCCGATTGCGGCAGGAATCGACCAGTTTACATCAATTTGGCCCATCAGAAAATAACCGACGGCAATACCGGCGAGGGTTATGCTAAGCGTTTTTTTGCGGCCATATTTATCGCTGAAAATACCACCGGCCGGGCGCATAATGAGATTTAGCCCGGCAAAAATAGAGGCGATCAGTGCTGCTTGTGTGATCGACAGGTCTGCCGTTTCCCTGAATGTATCAAAAAAGAACAATGGCAGCATGGAAATAACCGCCAACTCCGAACCGAAGGTAATCATATAAGACAGATTCAATACGGCGACCTGTTTGAATTTGTAGTGATGGATTTCCGGTACAGGCTTGGCGTTAGCAGCAAATAGCCCCTTGTTAATGCGGTATATTTGCAGCACCTGATAGGCATACATGACCAGTAGAGACAGATAAATAACCGATGCTTCAATGGCTGTGAAGATTTGCAGATTGCTCGGCCCTATTTTCCATGCCAGTACGCCGAGCGCTAAATACAAAGGCGCTGTCATCAGGCAATAGAGCAGGAAATCACCTTTGCTGGTGACTTCCATAGCACCAAGATTTTTAGGCCGGAAATACGTGGTTCCCTTCGGGTTGTTGCTCACCGAAAAATAAAAGATGAATGAAAAAACCAGCGCGACGACACCTGTGCTTGCCACTGCCCAACGCCAGCCGTCATCGCCGCCGATCCACAGGGCAATGCTCGGCAGGGCGATAGCGGCTCCTGCCGAGCCAAAATTACCCCAGCCACCGTAGATACCTTCTGCTGTTCCGACTTGTTTTGCCGGGAACCATTCGGAAACCAAACGAATGCCAATCACAAAACCCGCGCCGACAAAACCAAGCATAAAGCGGTAAATGGCCAGTTTTTCAAAACTATCGGCAAAGGCGAATAGAAAACAGAACGCACTGCTAGCAGCGAGCAGTACGGAAAAAGTGATTCTCGGTCCGTATTTATCGACCAGCATGCCGATAATGATGCGCGCCGGTATGGTCAAAGCCACGTTCAGAATCAGCAGCAGTTTTACCTCCTGATCGGAGAGGCCGAAGGTTTCACGGATGGATGCCATCAGTGGGGCAAAATTGAACCAGACCACAAAACTGACAAAAAATGCCAGCCATGACATGTGTAGGATTTTCATCTTGCCGGTAAATGAGAATAAATTGATTTTGCCCTGATTAACGCCTGTTGTGGACATGCTCTTTTGCTCCTTGGCGGCCAAATAAATGGACAGCGGGTTTTATGGTTCTGGGTTCGTTCAGCAAGGCCTTTGCCAACGTAGAATTTGTTGAGAAAACAGCATAAGGCTTGGAGACGGCAGTATTTTATGCCTAAATTATAGGCTTATATAGGTTTATATGATTATATTATAAGCATGATATATTGCAATTGTTCTATTTAATTGCGTAAAATCAACAAAGGCCCGGCTGGCATAAAGGTTGCTTTCGGTGAGATATATATAATTTTTCACGAGGTTAAAATGAGTAATAAAAAGAAACTGGTCATGATTGGTAACGGCATGGCGGGTGTGCGTGCTATTGAGGAGATTCTCAACGCCAACCCGGATATGTTCGATATTACGATTTTCGGTGCCGAAAAATATCCCAATTACAATCGCATCATGCTTTCACCCGTGTTGGCAGGCGACACCACGATTGATGAGATCATTCTCAACGATGAGCAGTGGTATGCCGATAACGGCATTACCCTGCATATGGGTACGCGCATTAAGGAAATTCAGCGCGGATATAATAAGGTGGTCTCTGAGGACGGTACTGAAACCGAGTATGACAATCTGATTATCGCTACCGGCTCCAATCCTTTCATCATTCCGGTTCCCGGGCATGACAAAGAAGGCGTGATGGCTTTCCGCGATATTGATGATTGTGATGCCATGCTTGAAGCGGCCAAAACCTATCAGAAGGCAGCGGTCATTGGTGGCGGTCTGTTGGGTCTGGAGGCGGCCAAGGGTTTGTTGCATCTGGGTATGGATGTGACGGTGATTCACGATCAGGCAACGCTGATGAACATGCAGTTAGATAGTATTGCCGGAGAAATGCTGCGCACCGATCTGGAAAAGCAGGGCATGAAGTTCAAGGTTTCTACGTTGACCACCGAAGTGACGGGTGAGTCGCGTGTTAGCGGTCTGAAATTTAAAGATGGCTCTTCGCTGGATTGCGATTTGCTGATTATGGCTGTTGGCATTCGTCCCAATATGGCGCTGGCCAAGGATTGCGGGTTGTTTTGCCAGCGTGGCATTGTGGTTAACGATTATATGCAATCGGTCACCGATCCATCGGTGTATACAGTGGGTGAGTGCGCCGAGCATCGCGGTATTGCCTATGGTTTAGTGACGCCGCTGTTTGAACAGGCAAAAACGCTGGCGCATATGATCACCGGGCAGGGCTTGCGGGCCTATACGGGTTCGGTGGTTTCCACCAAATTAAAGATTTCCGGTGTGGATGTGTTTTCGGCGGGTGATTTCATGGGTACGCCGGGTGCTGATGTGATTGAGCTGATGGATAAAGTCGGCGGTGTGTATAAAAAACTGGTGCTCGAAGATGATCAGATCAAGGGCGTGGTCATGTTTGGCGATACTGCTGACGGGCCTACTTTTTTCCAGTGGATGCAGGATGGTAAGGATATTTCCGATCAGCGCTCCTCGCTGCTGTTTTCCGCTTCCGGTTTAGGCGATTCCGGGCATTCCGGCATAGATCAGGTCTCGGCTATGGCTGATGACACGATTGTTTGTGGTTGTAATGGTATCAGCAAGAAGCAGATCGTCGATGTGATTGTCAAAGAGGGCGTGACCTCACGTAAAGAAATTACCCAATGCACCAAAGCTGCCGGATCGTGCGGCGGCTGTGCGGGGTTGGTCGATCAGTTGCTGGCCTCAACGCTTGGTACGGCCTTTGTAGAATCGACGCACGAACCGATTTGCGGCTGTACGGAGTTGAACCACGAACAGATTAAAACACAAATTAAAAACCAGCATTTGACCCGGGTGCATGATGTGATGGATGCGCTTAACTGGGAAAGCGAAGGGTGTCAGGTTTGCAGACCTGCGATTAACTACTACATTGGTATGCACTGGCCGACTGAGGCGGAGGATGATCGTTTTTCACGGGTGGTGAACGAGAAGATGCATGCCAACATCCAGAAAGACGGCACGTATTCGGTGATTCCGCGTGTGTTGGGCGGCGATACAGATGCGGATTATTTGATTCGCATGGGTGAAGTTGCCAAAAAATACAATATTAAAACCATTAAAATTACCGGCGGGCAACGTATCGGTTTGTACGGCATCAACAAGGAAAACCTGTTATCCGTGTGGAACGATTTGGGCATGGCTTCCGGTTTCGCTTACGGCAAAGCGTTGCGCACGGTGAAAACGTGTGTCGGTTCCGAATGGTGCAGATTCGGGACTCAGGATTCCACCTCAATGGGAATCAGGCTGGAGAAAATATTTGATCGCACCTGGTATCCTGCCAAAACCAAACTGGCGGCTTCCGGTTGCCCGCGCAACTGTGCTGAAGCAACCATCAAGGATTTAGGTGTGGTTGGCGTTGAAGGTGGCTGGGAAGTTTACATCGGCGGCAATGGCGGCGTAAAAGTGCGTGCAGGCGATTTGTTATGCATGGTTGAGACAGATGATGAGGTGGTGGATATCACCAAAGCTTATTTGCAGCACTATCGTGAGACCGGCAAACACAATGAGCGCACTGCGCCATGGGTGGAACGAATCGGGCTGGAGAAAATCAAGCAGCTTGCGGTTAACGATCTGGAAAACCGGAAGGCGCTGGTTGCGCGCATGGATCTCTACCTTGCCACATTGACCACTGACCCGTGGCAGGATCGACTTGAGGACGAAAAACAATCCGACAATCCGCTGCAATTCAATGAATACAAATCCATTGTTATTCCTATAGAAGAGGTGGCTGCATGAGCAATATGGAATCGAATACGCAATCAAATACACGATCAAATAC
>QILF01000072.1 GCA_003233235.1 Zetaproteobacteria bacterium | reverse complement strand
GACCGGGGTAGTAGAGGCCGGGCTCGACAGTGACGGTCTGATTGGTTTTTAAAGTATCGTCGCGTACCGAGATACGCGGTTGCTCATGAATATCCAGACCGACACCGTGGCCTGTGCCGTGGAAAAACCCGACTTGTTTGCCGTTGCGCATGCCGGTGAAAAACCCCTGCTTTGAAAAGTGCGCCTGAATGGCCTGATGAATATTTGCGCCGCTGGCTTCGTTGCAGATCATCGATAGACCGATGTCCTGCCCTTCGCGCACGGTGCGATAGAGCTTGCGAAGCTCACTTGTCGCTTTGCCTTTGACGAAAGTGCGTGTCATATCGCCCCAATAACCTGAGGCGACGAGACGTGGAAAAATATCAACAATAATCGGCTGGTGCGCTTTCAAATAGCCTTTGCCAATCTGGTGCGGATCGGCGGCTTCGCGACCACAGGCGACGATGGTATGCGATGGCACTGCGCCGCGCGCAATCAGGAAGGTTTCGATGATGGCGCGCAGGTGTTCGGATTTGACGCGTCCTTTGACATTCGCATGGCGCAAAATGCCATCGTTTCCGATGCTGGTTTCAGCGATAAATCCTTCAGCAGCGGCCATGGATTGTTTGGTGAGGCGCTCGGCTTTGCGTAATTGAACGATTTCCGCCTCGTTTTTGATGGCACGTTCGGGAAACAGCGTGCCGGAGGCAGCTTGAAGCGAAAATCCCCAGCTGCGCAACTGGTCGGCGAGGCTCAACGGAAAATTTCCCGGCACTTGCAGGTGTTTAGCACCGTGCTCCTGCAAAAATGCAGCAGCGGCACTGGCAAGTCCTGCTTTCCAGCCTTGCTTTTCCGCCGCCTGATGCCACGGCGTATCCAGATGAATTTCATCGAAGCGCGAATGCTTGCGGGCGCGGTCCACCTCCAGTGGTGACAGCAATCCATGCCATTTATCGCCGAGATGAACAGCGATAAACGGATCGGGAACGAACAATCCGGAGATATACAACATATCCGCATCGTGTTCGGAGCCGGTGATTAAAAGCCGGGCATCTGTATTGGTTTCTATATTGGTCTGGGTTGGATTATTGCGCATTAATCTCATGCTCCATGAGCTGACGCAGAGACATCGCACCAAGTGTTTCGTTGCGTTCGCGTTCAAGTCGGAAATAAAGACCGGCAAGCGTTTTACCGATAGCGGTGTCTGTCCATTCTTCGGGAATGCGCATGGCGGTTTTGCTCAGTGCATTGTGAATATCAGAGAGAAACAGCGAATCCGGATCGCGCGCCGGCGCCCAGCATTCCTGTCCGTTGTTGCGAATTTGATGCAGCAGCCCTTGTGCGCAGAGGGTATCCAGCCATTCCTGAAGGATGTTGTCGGGAACGCCGGTTTCGGCAATCAGTTGCGCCATGTTTAGCGTTTGCCCCTGCTGTTGAGATTGTGCGGCGCGTAGCAGAATCAGGTGTGAGAAGAATTTTCGGCAGCCGGGATCGGAGAATACAGAATGCTGTTTGCTCGATTGTTCCGGATGTTGCAGGCAGAAGACGATTTCCGAGCCGATGAGCACCACCACCCAGATTAAATACAGCCAGATGAGAAATACCGGTAGCGTACCGAGTGCGCCGTAGAGTTTTTCGTAGTTGGCCATGCTGGTGACGTAAAATGCAAAGCCGATTTTACTCATTTCGAACAGTGCACCGGCAATCAGTCCGCCGACGATGGCGAAGCGGAAAGGGACGCGCGTATTGGGTAACACGGTGTACATCGTGGCCAGCGCCAGCGAGGACATTAGCCACGGTACAATAAACGGAATTTTATCAAGCAGAGCGCTGCTATTGACCTGATTGATCAACGGTAAAGCGGCGAAATACGAGGTGATGGTGATGGATGCTCCAATCATAATCGGGGCCAGCGTCAGGGTGGCCCAGAAGGCGATGAATTTAGACAGCAACGGACGTGAGCGGGTGATGCGCCAGACGTGATTGAACGCTTCTTCGACGGTATTGAGCAGCGCAGTTGAGGTAATCAGCAGGCCGATAATACCGAAAATGGAAAGTGCGGTGGCTTTATCGGCGACGCTGCCAAGATAACTCTGCACCACATCCTGACTGGTCGGCAGCAGATTGTTGAGCAGCATATCGCGAATTTTTCCGGCAACGGCATCGAAAGCGTGAAAGCTGGTAAAAGCAGACATGCCCAGTGCGACCAGCGGCACGATGGCAAGCAGCGAAGCATAAGCGAGTGCCGAGGCGCGCTGAATGCATTGATCGGCGACAAACCGGTGCATCAGGCGGAAGCTGAAACGCAGCAGATGAATTAGCTGACGTTTGGCTCCGGGGACGCTGGCCAAATCGGCAATATCCATATTCAGCAACTGACGAAGCTGTTGTTTCAGGCCGGTTTCCGGTGACGGGTGTTGCTGTTTGTCCAGTGTGCGCTCCCTGATGGCATGGTTGCTACGGGATTTCCGCTTCGCAGGCATCGCGTTTAATCCCGTGTGACGCTGGCTACTTTAGCGGCAAGATGCATTCGATAGCAATCATGCATTGTGCGCGTGTTTTTACGATGATGGCGGATTTCCTTCCAGTTTTTCCGAAAGCATAAGCCAATTCTTCTCATTTTCGCTTATTTCGGACTCAACATTCGCATATTTTGCACTTAACGTGCTTAGAAGTTCCTGTTCATTTGCCTCATAAATAGCCGGATCAGCCAGTTTTTCTTCAACGATTTTCAGTTCTGTTTGCAGTGTGCCCAGTTGTTGTTCCAGTTGTTTGAGTTGACGTTGCCATGTGCGCAATTTTTTTTGTGGTAACGGGTTCGGACGTTTTGTTTCTTTTTTCGCTGTTTGCGAATCAGCCTGCCCATCTGCGATGTCTTCTTTGCGTTGCTGAATCAACCATTTGGCATAATCATCCAAATCACCTTTGAATGTTTCCACCTGTCTATCGGCAACCAGCAGCAGCGTATCGCAAGCCGAGCGCAGCATGTGGCGATCATGCGATACCAGCACCATTGCACCGTCGAATTCCTGCAAGGCCATGGTCAGGGCGTGGCGCATTTCCAGATCGAGATGGTTGGTCGGCTCATCAAGCAGCAGAAGATTCGGTTTGTTGTAAACCAGCATGGCCAGCACCAGCCGCGCTTTTTCACCGCCGGAAAGCGGCCCGACAGGCTCGCTGGTGACATCACCATGAAAAGCAAAGCCGCCGAGAAAATTGCGCAGTTCTTTCTCGGAAGCCTGTTTGTTCATATTCTGCAAATGTTGTAGCGGTGAACGATTTGCATCCAGTTGTTCCAGTTGATGTTGGGCGAAATAGCCGATGCGCAAGCCTTTGGAGATGTCACATTTGCCGGAAAGTGGCGTGATTTCTCCGGCCAGCAGCTTGATGAGTGTGGATTTTCCCGCCCCGTTGGGGCCGAGCAGGCCGATGCGATCACCGGGGAGAATGCCGAAATTCAATTGATTTAGAATGGTGGTTTTGTCGTACCCGCAGCTTGCATTATCCAGTCGCAACAGCGGATTGGGCACAAAACCGACCTCGGGAAAGGAAAAATCGAACTGTGAATCGACATGTGCCGGTGCAATCAGTTGCATGCGTTCCAAAGCCTTGATACGGCTCTGCGCTTGCCTTGCTTTGGTCGCCTTGGCGCGGAAACGTTCGATGAAACTGTTCATGTGGGCGATTTTCTGTTGTTGTTTGCTGTGCGCGGCTTGTTGCAGGGCCAGTTTTTCGGCGCGCAGTTTCTCAAAAGCGGAATAGTTGCCGCTATAAAGGGTGATGCTTTGCTGTTCGGTATGCGCGATGCGGTTGACACTGCGGTCGAGAAAGTCGCGGTCATGCGAAATCAGTAACATCGCACCGCGATAGTTTTTCAGCCAGCGTTCCAGCCAGATGACCGCTTCCAGATCAAGATGGTTGGTCGGCTCATCAAGTAGCAGCAAATCGGAACGGCACATCAGCGCCTGCGCCAGATTCAATCGCATGCGCCAGCCACCGGAAAAATGTGCAACCGGTGTATCCTCCTGTGCAGTGCTAAAACCAAGTCCGTGCAGCAGTCGGGCGGCCCGCGAACGGGCGGCATAACCGTCGATGGCCGCTAATTTTTCATGCAACGCGGCTATTTTGTCTCCGTCGGCGTTTGTTTCGGCCTCGGCCAATGTGGCGAGGGTGGTATGCAGTTCGACATCGCCTTGCATCACATAATCAATGGCCGTGCTGGCGACGGCGGGTGTTTCCTGTGCGACATGCGCCAGTGTGATATTTTTTTCAGCGTGGAATTGCCCCGCATCTTCCTCTATTTCGCCGCGAATGAGTGCAAAAAGAGACGATTTTCCGCAACCGTTCGCACCCGTGATACCAATTTTGTCGCCACGATGGATGGTGAAATTCACCGCTTCAAAAAGTAGCTTTCTGCCGCGCCTGAGCGAGATGTTTTCGAAATAAAGCATGCCGCACCCTATGCAGATTCATGCATGCAAGACAGCGCCGGAACATACAGGCATTATCGCATCATTCATGGTCAAGGGGGCGGGAATGACAAGATGTCTATTCAGAATTGCAGGCATGGCCGGTTTGGCTTTCCTTGGCTGTTTTATAGTTTTGCAGTCGGCATCCGCGCAAGCAAAGCAGGATATGTTGCTTTTGAAGGTTTGGCAGCCTTCGCAGCAAGTGAAAGGCTGGCTGATGAGTGAAAAACTGGATGGCGTCCGCGCCCGCTGGGACGGGCATCGTTTAATCAGTCGCGGCGGTCATATATTTGCTGTGCCAGAGTGGTTCACAGAGGGATTTCCGCCCTTTGCCGTGGATGGCGAGCTGTGGAGCAAACGTGGTGATTTTGAACATATTGTCTCTATCGTACGCCGCAAAAAGCCGCATGCCGGTTGGCGGCAACTCACCTATCAAATATTCGAAGTACCGGATCAGACAGGCGGATTGCTGGCGCGCTTGCAGATTCTGAAAGATTATTTATCGATGCATCCGAACACGCGTATTCGCATCATCAAGCAAACAGCCTGTCACGGCCAAAAGCATTTGCGAGCGCATTTAAAACAACTTGTCGCGCTCGGAGCCGAAGGCTTGGTGGTGCGAAATCCGGCCGCGATTTACCAGACAGGGCGCAGTTCAGATGCGCTAAAAGTGAAGAAATATCTGGATACCGAATGCACAGTCGTCGGCTACAAAGCGGGCAAAGGAAAATTAACGGGCTTAACCGGCGCACTGCTCTGCCGCATGAATAACGGCACACTGACCAGCATCGGCAGTGGTCTGAATCAGCATTTGAGAAGCAAACCGCCAGCCTTGGGCCAAATCATCACCTTCAAATATTACGGCCTGACCAAAAACGGCAAACCGAGACATCCGGTTTTCCTGCGCTTGTGGCGGAGGGATGTTTTGTGATGGCTATTTTCGAGCTTCTCAGGTTTGGAATGATACCCGCTTGACCGAATGCGGGAGCGGCAATACTCTTCGCGCCCCTCGCAAGAGGGTTCCCGTTATTGGCTCGTAGCTCAGGGGTAGAGCACCACCTTGACATGGTGGGGGTCGGCAGTTCGAAACTGCCCGAGCCAACCATTTTTGGTTGTTTAGCATTTAATATCTTTGTATCTCCGTGATTTAATTCCCGGAAGAGCGTTCTGTAACTGATAGCCATTTTTGATACGATGGGAAAGGGTGCTATGCTGTCCCCCGCCATATTTAATGTGTTCTGGGGATGGGATGACCAATAAGAAATTATTATCAGAAAGGGATATTTGCACCAAATATATCAATCCAGCTTTGGAGAAAGCAGGCTGGAATGTTCCGACTCAGATTCGGGAAGAGGTCTCTTTTACCGATGGTCGTATCTATGTAAAAGGCAATTTGAGTACGAGAGGCAAAAGAAAGCGTGCTGATTATATACTCTACTATAAGCCTAATATTCCCATTGCAATTATCGAAGCCAAAGACAACAAACACTCCGTAAGAGCTGGTATTCAACAGGGTATTGATTATGCCCGGATTCTCGATATTCCCACCGTATATAGCAGTAATGGCGATGGTTTTTATGAGCATGACAGGACATGCACGGATGGTTCGATTGAAAAAGAACTATCACTGGATGAGTTCCCATCACCAGAAGTGTTATGGCAGCGTTACAAACAATATAAAGGAATCGAAACTTCCGATCAGGAAAAAATAATAGCTCAGGATTATTTTTATGATGGCACGGATCGTTCGCCTCGCTATTACCAGCAGATTGCCATCAATCGAACTGTAGAAGCCATTGCCAAAGGGCAAGACAGAATCTTGCTAACGATGGCAACAGGTACAGGCAAGACCTACACAGCATTTCAGATTATTCACCGACTATGGAAGAGCGGCGCGAAGAAAAGAATCCTGTTTCTTGCGGATAGAAATGCACTGATTGACCAAACCAAGCGTGGAGACTT
>QILF01000070.1 GCA_003233235.1 Zetaproteobacteria bacterium | reverse complement strand
TACCGTTACATTATGACTCTTGTGTATATATTCGCTCATACACCAATCTTCGCAGCAAGCTGCGGGGAATTGAACCCCAAGGGATTAAAGGACAAGCGACGCTTTGGTGGCCAGACCATTTGCATCAGGCGAATGCTGCGATAAGTATTATTCCCCAACTGTTGAAAACACAAGATGATTTTCTGAAAATAATAGCCTTAGCAAAGCAAAACCCATATCAAACATTCGATATTCTTCACGCGTCTAATTTTCCGGCAAATCTATTTTTGAAACATCTCTGTATCTTGACTGATTATGGTGGCGAACCCATTCAGCGACTTGGAAGGGCTTTTGATTCAATTTTTCGATCTTCCAATGGCTTACATTCAATGGCATTTACATGGGACTCTAAAAATTACACCTATATTTTTAAGTCACTGCCTTTGCGGGGGCTGGGAAATAAGAAACTATTTATTGACGGAGAAGGTTTGGCAATATCTAAACCACTCACGGATTTATACAAAGACATGATTGTTTTACTCATGTTCGGATCAACATCAACTATGAATGAAGAGGCAGGATTGTTAGCTTGTGAAATTGGCACATTACTTGGCAAAAATGAAATCTTAGAAAAATATGTAAAAGAACGATATATCCATGTCAGTCGCATCATGGGTGGAGCCACTGCGAACTCACTTGGGCAATTGGCACAACAAGAAGTTGTAGCTTATTTAAGTCAATATTTAGGCGAAAAATATCGAGTGATTAGCAACGGCTCCATTCCATTAACTGGTTATGACAAGGATGGCGGTATGCCATTTGATATTGTTGTAGAAAAAGGGAACAAACGCGTTGGTATTGAAGTGAGTTTTCAAGTCACAACAAACAGCACGATTGAAAGAAAGGCGGGACAAGCGGCAGACTGTATGGATATCATGCACGCGAATGGCTATAATATTGCCTATGTTTTAGATGGTGCAGGGAACTTCCAAAGAAGGTCTGCCATTTCCACTATTTGCTCCTATAGTGATTGCACAGTTGCATTTTCTGAAAATGAATTTGATGTTCTGTCAACTTGGATCGGTGAAAACCTTGATTAAATTTGTTGATTTATTCGCGGGCACAGGCGGGATTCGACTTGCTTTGGAACAAGTTTGCGAAGATGCAGGCATCGAAACTGAATGTGTCTTTAGCTCAGAGATAGATAGAAATGCATGCTTATCGTATGAATTAAATTTTGGTAAGAATCCGTATTCAGATATTCGGAATGTTCACGATTTTCCAGATTTTAATTTCCTGCTAGCGGGCTTTCCATGTCAATCATTTTCTTATGCTGGTAAACGTAAAGGATTTGGTGACACAAGAGGTACGCTGTTTTTTGATGTTGAAAGAATTTTAAATCTAAAAAAACCAGAATATTTCTTGCTTGAGAATGTGCGAGGATTGGTAACACATGATAAAGGAAGGACTTTTCAAACTATAAAGGAAAGACTAGAAAAAATAGGCTACTCCGTGGACTACCTGTTGTTGAATTCCAGCAATTTCAATGTTCCACAAAATAGAGTTCGAATCTATATCGTAGGTGTATTAAACAGGGCGATAAAGCTCACACTGAACAGCGACCTTGGTGCAGCAGACACGCATAAATTTAAATTAAAAACGGAAAACCGTCAGGTTTCATTATTCGAACAAGCTAAAATAAAGCCAACAGTAGTTAAAGACATTTTAGGAAACAATCCTGATCCGAAATATATTTGCTCTACTAACTTTATTGATAAGTTAAGAAGAGTGGTTGGCAATGAATTTTCTCAGCTTCATGGATACAGATTGATTGATTATCGTGGCGGAAAGTCGCTGCATTCATGGGAACTCGGCGTAAAGGGAGATTGTACGCCTGATGAAATAGAATTTATGAATTTATTAATTTATGAATTTATTAATTGCTAACCGTAGAAGGAAGATATTTGGCACACATCAAGACGGTAAAAGCCTGACAAGAGAACAAATTGAAACTTTCTATCATGCAAATCACTTTAGCCGTGTGACCAAGTCGTTAATGAATAAAGGTTATTTGAGTTGTTATGATGGGAAATACAATCCGGTTTGCGGGAACATGTCATTTGAAGTATTTAAGTTTCTTGATCCCGATGGCATTTCGATCACACTGACGGCATCGGATACTAATAGGCTAGGCATCGTTCAAAACAATATACCCAGACGCATCACACCTAGAGAATGTGCAAGATTACAAGGCTATCCTGAAAGTTATAAATTGTTAGATAATGACAATGCTGTTTATAAGCAAATGGGAAATGGCGTTTCTGTTCCAGTTATTAAAGCCGTTTTATCCAACTTCATAACTCACAATTATAGAAAAGAACGAACAGGGGCCTCCACTGAGCAACGAGAGGCTGTACCGCTGCTGGTTGAACGCTGCAAGCGCATACAGACCGCTGATTGAGCTGCCAAAAAATGGTCTATCCCAGCGCGTTTACCTTGGCGGCCATGATGAAATCATTTTCGTGCAGGCCGCCAATTTTATGGGTGTAAAACACCACTTCGCAGTAGCCCCAACTGTAGCTTAGTACCGGATGATGTCCTTCGGTATCGGATGCCTCGCCAACCTTGACGGCAAATGCCTGGGCAGTAGCAAAATCCGTAAACTCGAACCGTCGCGACAAACGTGTACCGCTAGCGTTCAACACCCATGCCGGGACATTGGCCAGCATGGCTTGTGCTGCATCCAGCGTTAACGGCGGCACGCCACCACGACATGGTTCGCATGTTTTATTTTTCAGTGTCATCACAACCTCCAATAGCTTGGATTATAGCAGCTTTATGTTTATAATGGTTTAAATGCTGCCTCAAATGTGGAAATCAACCGCATGGGCTAGCCAACGGGCCGAACAGGAGGTCAAAAAATTGCCAAAAAGATTGCCAGAAAATTTGCAATTATCATAAAAAGCACGTACTTTACACTTTAAAAGCGCCATCATGCTGCTACACTTCGCGTCGCGCTGCACACATGAGCGGTGCAGGTACATCACGCCGATGTAGCTCAGCTGGTAGAGCAGCTCACTCGTAATGAGCAGGTCGTCCGTTCAATTCGGATCATCGGCTCCAGTTTACCAATTCCGGCGGCACGTCTCCCACACCCCCCTTTTTTAAACGTGCCGCCGGTCCTTTTTCAACCGGCATAGCAACATCAAACATACAAAATCAGGATTGCAGGCTATTCACCTGCCTAGATTGTTCATCTGCATCAAACGTTTCAGGTGTTCAGGGTCCATCGCCGCCAGCGGCAAACTGACGCGAAATGTAGTCCCCTTGCCGACATCACTTTCCACCTCAATCACACCATCATGCGCCTCGACAATACGTTTACTGATAGCCAATCCTAAACCGGCACCGCCCGCCTCGCGGCTGCGCGCTTCGTCGGAGCGGTAAAAACGATCAAAAATATGTGCCAGATGTTCGCTGGCAATGCCCGGTCCTTCATCGGATACCTCAATCACGGCTTCGTTATTTGTAGAAAAAGCACGCAAATGCACCACGGAATTGGCAGGCGCGTGTTTGTAGGCGTTGTTCATCAGATTAAACACCACCCGGCTCAGACGATGTTCATCACCAATCACGCTTAAATGATCAGCCACCTGCATATTCAGACGAACATCTTTACTCGACAACAGTACAAGATGATGTTGACCGACTTCTTCGACCATCAGGCTTAAATCCACCTCGTCACGTGCCAGTTCAAGCAATCCGGCATCGGCGCGTGCGAGCGTCAGCAGGCCATCGACGATGCGCTGCATACGGTCGATAATATCAATCTGCTGACGCAATACTTCTTCATAATCTTTCGGCTTGCGCCTGCGCAACAGCGCCACTTCAATTTCGCCGCGCATAATGGTCAGCGGAATGCGCAACTCATGCGAGGCATCTGCGGTGAACCGCTTCTGTGCTTGAATATTTGATTCAAGATCGCTAAACATCTTGTTCAGTGTGCGCATTAGGCCGCGAATTTCACGGTCACGGCTGGTTATCGCGACACGGCAGGATAAATCACCGGATGCAAAACGCGTCGCCGCATTACCAATCTCATCCATCGGTTTGAGTGCCCGTCGTGCCATCACATAACCGGCATAACCGCTAATCAGCATCGACAATAAACCAAGCAGACCGCCAAGCAGATACATCAATTCAAAGAATGAGTGAATTTCGTGGGTGCTACGACCCAGCATAAGCACTGCCACAACCCGTCCTGCACTGTGCACCGGCATGGCAATCACACGCACATTCCCCTCGCGCAGCAGGCTGCGCGTAGACACAATAGTTGTCTTGCTTGCCATGCCTTTTTGTAACGCTGCCGTCACCTCGCCACCGCCGCGCCCGATTAGGCCGCGATCCGAACGGAACAGCAGTACACCGTTGGCCCCGATGAGCTGCACACTACCGAGAAAATGCGCTGAAAATGTTGTTATTTCACGATTCCAGTAGTGAAATCGGGATTTTTCCAATTCCTGTACAATGGTTGTCGCCTGCTGTGTAAGCTGCTCGTCTACGGCATCAAACACCTGTCGGGTGAGTACCGCATAAAGCAGCACTGCAGCAAACAATAGCAATGCCAATTCGACCGCCATGTACAGCAGCGCCAGACGGCCACGAAAGGTAGCCACCAGATGAATAAACGGACGAGCTAAAGAATGGCTGCCGGAACGCAGCAACGACAATAGCGACAATGACCGGCTCACGCCGGCGGTGCATCCTCGCTCAGCATATAACCCTGCCCGCGCAGGGTATGAATCAGCGCCACCTCAAAACCTTTGTCCACCTTGTTGCGCAGATGGCTGACGTACACATCAATCACATTGCTTTCCGGATCGAAATTCATATCCCAGACGTGTTCACCGATGCGCGTGCGCGACAGCACCCGTCCCGGATTGCGCATCATATATTCAAGCAGTGCATATTCCTTGGTGGTTAATCGCATTGCTTTGCCTGAACGTGTTACCCGGCGGCTCATCGGATCCAATTCCAAATCGGAGATTTTGAGTACCGGCGTTTTGCTGTCGGAACTGCGCCGCAGCAATGCACGCACCCGCGCCAGCAGTTCTTCGAAAACAAACGGTTTGGTTAGATAATCATCGGCTCCGGCATCAAGTCCGCGTACTTTATCTTCAACCGCATCGCGCGCGGTCAGCATCAGCACTGGCGTAGTCACGCCGCGCTCGCGGATTTCGGCACAAACGGACAGGCCGTTTTTCTTAGGTAGCATCAGATCAAGAATCATCAAATCGTATTCATTAACCTCGGCCAGAAAGCCGCCTTCCTCACCATCGTAGGCACAATCGACAGCATGTCCTTCTTCCCTCAGTCCTTTTTGGATAAACTGGGCGACGCGCTGTTCGTCTTCAACGACAAGAATCTTCATGGCGCGAGTGTAGCAGTATTTTTATGAAGGGCGAAATAGCCAAAGGGAGTAGCCATGCGCCGTGATGTGATTGTATTCGATATAGAGACCGTTCCCGATGCCGATGCGAGCCGCCGTCTGCTCGGAAAAGCGGGTGTAAACGATGGTTCGAGTGACGAATCCGCGCGCGATGCTTTGCGCGATTATTTTCTCGAAAAAACAGGCGGGAAAAACGATTTTCCGCGTCAGCCTTTTCATCAGGTGGTGGCGATTAGTTATGCGCAACTGGTGTTTGAGCCGGGTGAAACGCAGGCGGAGTTGGTCATCCGTCGCATCGGCAGCGGCGGCGAGGTAAACAGCAGCGAAGCCGAGCTTCTGGAGGGGTTTTTCGGTCTGATCGACAAACGTGCGCCGCGTTTGGTCAGTTTTAACGGGCGCGGCTTCGATATTCCGGTGCTCAAATATCGTGCCATGGTGCATTCGCTTGCCTGCCCGCGCTGGTTTTCAGAAGGTGACCGCTGGAACGGTTACGACACGCGATTTTCCAAGGAATACCACGTCGATTTGCTGGAAGTCCTGTCCGACTACGGCGCTTCCGCACGCTGCTCGATGCACGAAGTAGCCAGCGCCTTCGGCGTGCCCGGTAAACTGGATACCGCCGGTGACGATGTGCGCGGCATGTTCGAAAATGGCCAAATTGAAGCCATCCGCAACTACTGTGAAACCGATGTCTGCACGACGCTGTTACTTTTCCTGCGCTGGCAATTATTCAGCGGCGCACTCAGCGAAGGCGCGTATGCCCGCAGCATTCTCGGCCTGCGCCACTACCTGGAATCCGAAAGCGAAGAGCACCCGCATTTGGGGGAATTTCTGACTGCATGGGGAGAGAAATAGTTAAGGAAGCTCTGAACAACTCATGTTGCGATAGCGCACGCAAAACAAGAAATTTCTGTGTTAAAGATTTGAGCAATAGCAAGGCTCAGCTTGCAATCGTTGCCTTGAACTTGCCTATTCTGCGCAACAGTCTCATTAAACCGGAGTTATTCAGAGCCACTTGCAAAAGTCTGGGTGGATGAGTTGCAATCGCACTCGAAGTGGGGACGAAAATCGCCGCTCACGACTTTTGCAAGT
>QILF01000078.1 GCA_003233235.1 Zetaproteobacteria bacterium | reverse complement strand
AGATTTGCTGTCTCAATAACTACAAATCTAACATATCCCTTGGGAATTCAGACCTTTTTCTGCATGTGCATTTTTAAACCGGACAGCAGTGATTTGGGTGCATTATTATTTTACGGAACGACCTGATATGCTGGAAATTTATGGTGAAGCACCATAAGGTTTACAGTAACAAGCATAACAAGGTTGATCAGCGCAGGCACTCCCACTTCATCATAATATACAGAGAATGCCCAAACAAACCCACCTCTCTATGCCTCTGAAAGTTGCCTGAAAAAATAACTGAGACAACTATCCTACTCATGGAACTCACCTTAACATGACCAAACGGCAAGATTTAATTAAGAGAAAATTCACTCCCGCCGTTTATATTCACTTTTCAGATACAGATAGCCAGATAATGTAAAAACACGGGTATTTGTAATTAATAATCAAAGGAGCACTTAATCAATGAATATAAACAGGAACCGTATGGCTTCTATCGTCCGTGTCACGGCTATTTGTGCCACCGTTTTTACTGCTGGCATCAGTGCGCACGCAGGAGAGGCGTCTAAAATAACAAGCGTAACGACAACGAAAGCGCTTTCGACGCTGACTGACCAAGAATCTCAAGCTGTTTCTCAAGCTGCTGGTCGGGTTCTCTATCATACAGAGCAAGCCCAACTCGCTATTGCTGATAAAAAGAAAGATGCCGCTCTCAAGCAAATCAATCAGGGGCTAAAACTGATTCGGATCATCAAAAGTGCTATCCCCAAATATAAAGTTACAACAAATATCAAAACATCTGACATTAGCTACAAAACATCTGAAAATATCGCGCAGCGTTATGTGACGGTATTGAACAGTTCATTTGTTGAAAATGTTGTTATGCCTGTTGTTCAAGGTAAAAAAGGTGGAATATCTGGCCATCACAAACCCTCGCAAAATCCTAAAGAGGATTATTCTATGGCGCGCAGGATGACGGTCACCTTGGACACTCTGGTGGCTGGCCGGATGCTTAATATCGCAAAAGCAGAGGTGAAAGCGAACAAACTTAAAGAAGCAGGAAATGCGTTGACAGAAGTCCAAAGTCATGGCGTGATTCTAAGCTCTGTAGAAGTTCCACTACCCTTGGCAAGCGCAGTAGATAATCTGTATCTGGCCCAGTCTGAGATGTCCAAAAAACATTATAAGAATGCCTATGTGACACTGAAAGAGGCTTCCAGTGATTTGAAGGTATATGAAAAAATCAGTGGTGGAACTCACAGTAAGGCTGCGCGTGCGATTGCACAGAAAATTGATAAATTAACATCCGTAGATGACAAGAGTAAAATTGAATCTCTTATGAGAAATGCTAAGGGTGATATCGCCTCATGGTGGAGCGATGTGAAAAGCTGGGTTCATAAAAAATAGCTGAATAATTTATTCATACAAAAAGGCTGGCAGCATACATAGTTATACTGCTGCCAGCCTTTCCTAATTCATCAGAATAGGTACAAGGCTAAAGAAGCGCTAACTAGAATTAATTTATCATCTTGACACTGATTGACGCTAAATCTAAATCAAATCATTATTCTCATTTCATGAATAATACGGTCTAAAGAGGAGATGGAGCTGATGCGAAGAATTATAGTAGGAACTGTTGCATTAATTGTCGTGGGATTGCTTGGTGCTTATGCCATTTTGCAAAGCGGGCTGATTCCGGCCAATGCCGATGCCAAACCTAGCAGCCTAGAGCAATGGGTGGCAGAAACATCTTTACAAGCGACGTTATCCCGTGAAGCGCCAACAACGCCTAATCCAGTTGCGTTAAACAACGAGAATCTTATTAAAGGTATCCATTTATATACAAAAAACTGCGTCGTTTGTCATGGTACAGCTAAAGGAAACGCCTCGGAAACGCCTCTTGCCAAGGGGCAGTACATAAAGCCACCCCAGCTGGCAACTGACGGGGTTGAGGATGATACAATGGGTATCACATTCTGGAAAATTAAACATGGCATTCGCTGGACGGCCATGCCTGCTTGGAACAAGACCCTAACCGATCACCAGATTTGGACGCTTGCCCTCTTTCTAAAACATATGGACAAGCTTCCGATGGTCGTCAAAGGTGTGTGGCAGCAAGGGCCGACTGATAATCTAATCACAAATGGGGCCAGGCCATGACAAATCACCTCCTGAGCGAAAACAGGAGGGTAGCATCAAATAATTAAAGAAAACGGATAGCACACTCCTTTATCAGCCCCTGTGGACAAGCCTAAGCCTCGTCTCCCTGCCAACACCAACCGGAGGCTTCGGCGCGGACTAGGTCTTCGGGGGTGTCGATGTCAAAACTTGGGGCAAGAAGGTCGAAACTCAATCCAAGGCGCTTGATATTGGCCAGCGTCTGATCAAGCACCGATGACGTGGACCAAGTAACATCTGCGAATATCGGCCAATCGTGGCCTACGGCAAGCAAATCATAACCGCCATCCTCGACTGGGCCGAGCACCACATCGTTTGCAGCAAGTGCTTCGGCGGCCTCCATAAGCCGGGCATCCGGCATATGCGGTGAATCGGTGCCGAGCAATATCACCGACGCCGCGCCCTGTTTAAAAGCATCATGCATGACCCGAGCCATCCGCGCACCCAAATCGCCCTCCCCTTGCGCCACAACCTGCGCATCAAATCCCGGTGCATCAAAACGGGCAAAAAACGGATGCGCCGGATCATCGGCGGCGATGAAAACATCATCAAACAGACGCAAAGCACGCTCAATCACCGTTGTCGCCATCGCTTTATGAATCGCCACAGCCTCATCCGCCGAATAGGCGCGCATCAAGCGTGTTTTAACCCGCCCTGCCACCGGTGCTTTACACATAATAATCACGCGCAGCTTATCCATCACAGGCCACTCACCCATCATCGCGCCTCTCGATACATCGCCGCCAGTCGATCAGGCGAAAACCCAAGCCAGTACAACAATCGCAAGCGCCACATCAAAAGCACGGTACGCACAATCCCATGCTTTTCCCAACGGCGGCTGGAAGTGACGATTTTGCGGCGCAGGCAGGCGATTTCCCCCTGTTTTTTCAACAGCCGCGAAAACGCAATATCCTCCATCAGCGGCAGCTCGGGAAACCCGCCAACTTTATCGAACACCTCACGGCGCACGAATATCGCCTGATCGCCGGTACTGATACCACTCAAACGGGAGCGCAGATTCATCATAAATTCAATCACACGAAAAGCAGGATGTGCACCGGATAAACGCACATCGAAACGCCCGCCGACAAATTTTGTATCACCCATAACGGCCTTTAAATCGTCAATATGTTCGACACAGAGGTCTGTGTCCCCGTGAATAAAAAGAAAAATATCTGATTTAATCTCTTTGCAACCGGCGTTCATCTGCACCCCACGACCACGCTTGGATGCAAGCCAGCGCACACCGCTTCCGGCCAATATTTGGCAACTTTCATCCGTCGAACCGCCATCCACCACAAGGCATTCATCGGCGTATAAATCCTTTAAACGACGCAATAGCGATGGCAAACCATGCGCCTCGTTCAGCACCGGAACAATCACCGCAAGGCTTTTCACACGATGGTTGCTCACGATAGCTTTGTTCACAAGATGTTAATCTGCACCCAACCGCTGCCTGTGCTGCGGAAATTGGTCATTTGCCCCTGCCAGACACGACCGGCCAGCGCAATCAGCTCCGCACCATGCGTAAACAAACGAATATCGAAACGAAATTCCTCTTCATTCAGGGTAACATGGCTGGCTGGAACATAACGTTGCATAACCGTATCTGCGATATCAATTCCGGCAAACCGCTTGCGACTCATGGCGCGCCCGAGCACAACCCCTTTACCGCCATGCCGTGCTGCCGGTTTGAATACCCATGCCTTGCGTTCACGCCATATTTTCTCCATATCACAATCAGCCTCCGTATCGTAATCAGCGAAGCGGCGTGTTTCGGGAACAACCGCACGAATAAAAGCCACCTCTTCAGCGGCAAGAATCCCATCAAGCAGCCCTTCACGCCACCAGTCCACCATGCGTCCCTTATCGCCCAGCAAAGCATAACTGCGCGGATGCGGATTGAGCTGCACCAGCCCCTGCTCAAAAGCAGCATGCACATGCGCCAGTTCAGATGATTCGAGATAAAAATCGGTATGGCGGTTATAAATACCGTCAATACGCATCTCCCCGGCATACAACCCATCCGCTTCCAGACGCAAATCCTGCGGACTGAGTACCGCCACCTCACGGCCATGCATGCGCAACAAATCCGCATAGGCCAGCATTTCCGGATACATAAACTGGCTTGTAACATCCGCATCCATAATGGCAATCCGCTGCCAGTTTTCCGGAAACATCCGAATCAGACGACGAACCAGCCCTTCATCCCAGCATGGTAAATCCGTTTGCGGCAACCACTGCTGTTTGCCAATGTACAAACCACCGGCATTGTTGTTTATTTCTATGAGTTTCGGGCCGTTTTCTGTTAAATGGAAGTCGTAACCCATCAGAATACCCGGCGCACCCGGATCAATACCTGCGGCAGCGGGAAGCACCGCTTTTAAGGCATTCTTATAGTCGGGGTTTTGTTTTAACTGCCACATGGTCTGCGTAAAACGACACATCACCGAGAAATCTTCGGCAGGAATAGAAACAGGGGTATCGCTGGCCAGCATCATGGCGCGGAAGACTACCCGAATCGGGTCGCTGCTGTACAATGCCGCCATGATTCCAAAGAAAGTAGTGCAACACGATGAAAAGCCGTCGGAAAAACGGCAATTACCGTCTTTCTCACTTGTCGAATTGTACGCCGAAATGAAAAACATCGGCCAGCCTGCTTTTCGCGCCCGTCAAGTGCTCGACTGGATGCAGAAAGGCATCACCGAACCTTCGCAAATGCGTAATATTTCTGCCGAACTACAACAACAACTGACCGAGCGCCTGCTTTGCTCGCCACTCAGCCTCGCCGAACGCCAGTGCTCCACAGATGGAACCCGCAAATACCTGTTCCGTCTGGCACGCGGCGGCAGTGTGGAAACGGTACTGATTCCCGAAGAAACGCGTGCCACCGTCTGTGTTTCCTCGCAAATCGGCTGCCTGCTCGATTGCCCGTTCTGCTATACCGGAACGCAGGCTTTTAGCGGCAATTTGACGGCAGGCGAGATTATTGCGCAAGTGCTCGCCGTCAAAGCCGATTTGCGCGACGAACCCTTGCCGGAAAACCTCCATTCTCACGTCACGCACGTGGTTTATATGGGCATGGGCGAACCGCTGGCCAACGAAACCGGCGTTCATCAGAGCCTGCATCTGCTGATGGATGAAAATGGTCTGAAACTATCGCGGCGGCGCATCACTGTCTCAACATCCGGCCTCACCCCGGCGATTACCCGCTTGGGCGATACTGCACCGGTCAATCTGGCCATTTCCCTGCACGCAGGCAGCGATACGTTACGCGATGAGCTGGTTCCGATTAATCGTAAATATCCGCTCGCCGACCTGCGCGCCGCTCTCGATGCCTATCCGCTACCCGTGCAACGGCATATTACACTGGAATACGTGATGCTGGATGGTATCAATGACCGCCCGCAAGATCTCGCAGCACTGGCGCATTTTGTGAACCCGGCACGTGAGCGCGTAAATCTGATTCATTTCAATGCATGGCCCGAGTCACCCTATGCGGGTTCTTCAAAGCAACACATGAACACATTTGCCAAACAGTTGATTAGAAAAAGCATTCGTGCGACTGTAAGGCGTTCACGCGGTGATGATATTATGGCTGCCTGCGGCCAGCTTAAGTCACAAACAGACATTCTTTTACGGAAGGTCACGCGTACCCCGGAAAAAACCGGCGCGAAACAGCGCAATGCATCAGGAGTTAAAAACGAGCATGAACTTGGCGACAACAATGAATAAACGCATTGGCATCATCGGTGGCAGCGGCCTCTACGACATCGAAGGTTTCGATGTACTGGATGAATTGCATATTGAAACGCCGTGGGGTGAACCTTCCGATGCGTTAACGCTGGCCCGTTTCGGTGAGCAGGAAGTCGTTTTTCTACCTCGCCACGGGCGCGGCCACCGTATCCCGCCGCATGCCATCAATTATCGCGCCAATATCTATGCCATGAAGCTGGCAGACGTATCACAAATCATTTCAATCTCCGCCGTCGGTTCACTACGTGAAGACATCGCACCGGGCGATTTTGTCATCGTCGATCAATTTGTTGACCGCACACACGGACGCCCATCCACTTTCTTCGAAGGTCCGATTGTCGCCCATGCGTCAATGGCTGATCCTGTTTGCGCCTCGTTGCGCCAGCGGCTGCTTGCCGCCTGCCAAAGTGCTGAGATTACCACCCGCGATGGTGGCTGCTATCTGACCATGCAAGGGCCGCAATTCTCCTCGCGGGCCGAATCCAAACTGTATCGCAGTTGGGGCATGGATATTATCGGTATGACCAATCTTCCGGAAGCCAAACTGGCACGCGAAGCCGAGCTCTGTTACGCCACCGTCGCCATGTGTACCGATTACGATTGCTGGCACGAAGAAGAAGAGGATGTAAACGTCAACAATCTGCTCGAAACCATGCATGCCAATGTGCACAAAGCCAAAGCAATGCTGGTCGCTTTTTTCGATACCTCTGATGACTTGCATGCTTGCGACTGCGCTTGCAGGCAGGCGCTGGAACATGCCATTCTCTGCGATCTTTCCGCGCAAGATGACAGCGCAATCAAACCGGTGCACGCACTGCTGGAACGGCTGCTTTGATGCCG
>QILF01000058.1 GCA_003233235.1 Zetaproteobacteria bacterium | reverse complement strand
ACGCATCACCGCATTCGGGCGCGAAGGCGAAAAGCGCCTGCTTCAGCTAACAAAAGCCACTGCTGAACTACCATATAAAATGGTTACACATGCATTCTTAGAAGGCAGCGCCCGCTGGCAACCGTCATGGCAACCGGTAAGGCTGCAAATTACCCGATTGAATCAACAGGGAGCACAACGCGACCAGATGGAAATCAAACTCAATGGCGATACAGCAAAGCATGACACGGCGATGCTGAGCATCACACAACCGAACACATTAAACCCGGGCAAACCGGAGCAAAACAAAGTCCAAAAAACAGAGGAAAAACCATGATAAAACGAGGTAAGCATAAAATGGATAACAACAATATAGAAACCATTATCGGCCAACACGCCAGCTTTAACGGCGAATTGGAATTTGAAGGTGCGGTACGCATTGACGGTCGCTTCGAAGGTAATATTCGCGCCCGTAACGGGGCCACACTGATTGTCAGCGAAGTAGCGCAAATTTCCGGTGAAGTGGACGTGCCAAACCTTGTCCTGCACGGCACGATTCGCGGCAATGTGCGCGCCAACGAAAGCCTGAAAATGACAGCCACCGGCAAATTGATTGGTGATGTCGAATATCACGTTATCTCCCTGAGCGAGGGCGCATCTATCAATGGCCGTTGCAACCGCATCGACGAAAAACAAAAACTGCAGGAAAAATCCACCGCCAAACCACCCGTAAGAACGGATCCAAGACTGACTCAAGCGGCATGATTGCCGCCTATCTGCATTGGCAACCGGAGATTGATCCGACGGCATTTATCGCCGATTCTGCCGAGATTATCGGTCGCGTAACCATCGGCGAAAATGCCAATATCTGGTATCAATGTGTGTTGCGTGGCGATGTGCACGACATTCGAATTGGTGCACGAAGTAATATTCAGGATCACTGCGTTGTGCATACCAGTCATCATGTTTCACCTTGCATCATCGGCAAGGATGTGACCGTCGGTCACCGGGTGATTCTACACGGCTGCGAAGTAGAAGATGGCTGTCTGGTCGGTATGGGTTCCATTTTAATGGATCGCTCACGGCTTGAATCAGGCTGCTTTCTGGCTGCCGGCTCGCTGGTTCCCGAAGGCAGGATTCTACGTGGCGGCTATCTTTATGCCGGGGCCCCGGCGCGCGAACGACGCGAATTAAATGAAGACGAAACCGCTTTTTTACAAGCCTCGGCCTCGCACTACGTGCAACTGTCCAAAACCTACATACCCACAACAAATTAGAACCCGTATGCACGCCGCCATCGACATTGGTTCCAACACCTTCCGCCTGCTCATCGCCAGCCCGAATAAAACAACAGATGCAAGCAGTATCTGGCAAACCGTCTATTACACACACCGCATTGTGCGTCTCGGCGAAGGATTACATCACACAGGCAGGCTATCTGATGCTGGCATGGCACGTGCGTTAACCGCTATGCAGGAATTTTCCACAGCTATCAGTGAACACGGTTTATCCGTTACAAAAACCTATGCCGTGGCCACAGCAGCCATGCGCGAAGCGGAAAATGGCCGCGAGCTGCACCAGCGCATATTTGAAGAAACGGGTATCGACGTACATCTGATTGACGGGGAAACGGAGGCGGAATTATCGCTGGCAGGCGCAGCAGCCGTGCTCAATCCTGAAAAGCGCGAAGATATGCTTCTTTTCGATATTGGCGGCGGCAGTACCGAATTCGTACGCGCCCGAAATACCCGTCTGCAAGATGCCATCAGCCGCAAAATGGGGGTGGTACGTCTGGTGGAAGCGTATCTGCACAACAATCCGCCATCCGAAGTTGATTACAAAGCCATGCTGGCAACTGCCAACAAACACCTTGCCGCTGTCGAGGCATATTGGGGTGATGGCCGTATTCCCAAGCATCTGGCAGGCACAGCCGGAACGGTCACTACGCTGGCTGCAATCCATCTCAACCTGCACCCTTATGTGGTGGAGAAAATCAATAATCACGTCGTTTCAAAAACCGAATTCACCCGATTGCGTGACCGCTTGCTCGCCATGACCCATGCCGAACGTCAGGCGCTGCCAACCATCGAAGAAGGACGCGCCGATTTAATGGTTGCCGGACTAGCCATCATCGAAACGATTTTTGAACGCTGGAATTACACGGAAATGAGCGTCGTGGATGCCGGATTATTGGAAGGTGTCTGGCTGCGCAACCCATAACTACCGACTTGAATTGAAGGATTAAGCAATGCTATCGTGTAGAGAAACCCTGCATAACAAATTTAGTGCGTACGGCGTGCAGAAAAGTCGGCAAGTTCGGCCATCAATTGCCTGATTCCGGCATCAGCCGCCTCCGGCAACGCCAGTTTAGCCCGTTCTGCATATTTCTGCGCGGCGACCAGACATCGATCAATACCACCCTCTTGATGCACCAAATCGCGCACTGCTTCCCGTTCATTCCCGGCGTAACCACCCCGTTCAGCGACCCCTTCCACAATAGCGTGTAGCTGTTTGTTTTTAGCCATCGCATGAATCAACGGCAAGGTAATCTTACCTTCTTCCAAATCATGACCCACCGGTTTACCGACATCGACAGCATCGGCTGCATAATCCAGCACATCATCCATTAACTGGAAGGCGACGCCCAGACACATCCCGTATTCGGCCATACGTTTAATCGTTTCTTCATCCTGTTCGCTGACTCGTGCACCGATTTCAGCAGCAGCCGAAAAAAGGATGGCTGTTTTGCTCTCTACCACCTCAAGATATTCAGCCTCCGTCATCTCCAGGTGGAAGGTGCGCACCAGTTGCAACACTTCACCCTCGGCAAGCGTATTTGAAACCTTGGAAAGCAGCGATAACACATCCATATAACCATCGGTCACCATCATCTCGAAGGAACGCGAAAATAGGAAATCACCAACCAGTACGCTGGCCTGATTTCCCCACACGCCATTGGCAGATGGTGTGCCGCGTCGCACATCGGAGGAATCCACCACATCATCATGCAACAACGATGCGGTATGCAAAAACTCAACCACCACCGAAAGCGGAATATGCCGTTCACCCTGATAATTAAACAACCGCGCCGATAAGATGCACAGCAATGGCCGCAAACGCTTACCACCGCTATCAATGATATAATTACCGATGGCCGGAATCATCATCACATCGGAATCCAATTCACGGCGAATACACGCATCCACGCCGCGTAGCGCGTCGCTACACAGTTGGGTTGCTTTGTTGAGCGGATTGTCGATTGATGCTGTCACAATGCGCATCGTAAATAACCTGACGCAAGCGTCAAGAAAACCACAACAACAAAGCCAATCGCAAGCAGTCGGCAAACCAAAGGCGCTGTCAAAGGGGGGCTATCTCTGCCTGCATTTTTCAGGCAAGCTGTGCCGTTCAAATTCCAAGGAGGGATCGCCATGCGTTGGCTTACTGCATTACCATTACTCGTATTACCATTACTCGTATTACCTTTTACCGCTTCTGCGGCAAAATTTCTCAGTGTGGATGACCGCGCTGAAGCGATTAGTGAACAAACGAAAGACAATCATTCCTATCAGGCGCATCTGGCGCGCAATTTCGCGGCTTTTGCCAGCGAAGAGGTTGGCCAGCACGATCTACGCGCCGCGCGCGCCTTTATTCAAATGGCTGAAAGTGCCGCCGCCCAAGCAGGAGCTGCCAAATGAAAAACACATTGAAGCACACATTGAAACACATTGGCCTGTTGGCCGTTGTCGGCCTGTTTTCCGCCTGTGCGGTAACCCCGCCGGTAACCGATATTTCACAGCTTGATCAAGCGCGTGCGCTTATCGCCAAAGCCAAAGCTGCCGGTGCGGAAAGATGCGCCCCTGAATTTCAGGCTAGAGCCGTCAGCAAACTGTATGCTGCTGCACATGAGTTTTCGGAAGGCAGTATCCATCCAGACGAGCAGGCCGATCTTGTCGCCGCATCCGTCAAGGCTGCCAAACAGGCTTTCGGCAAGACCATGCGCGGGTGCAAACCGGAAATCATTGCCCTTAAAGGTGTCTACTTTGCCACCGACAGCGCCAAACTTACATCGGCTTCCACAGCCACACTCAAGCACGCAGTCGCAGTGCTGAACAAACGTTCCAGCATCCATATTGAGGTTGCTGCACACACCGATTCGCGTGCTCAGGATGCGTACAATCTTTCGCTCTCCAATCGACGTGCCAAGCGTGTCATGGATTACCTTGTCAGCCATGGTATTGCGGCATCGCGTCTGAGTTCGCATGGTTACGGCGAAACTCAGCCGGTTGCGAACAATAAAACAGCGGCGGGTCGCGCCAAGAACCGCCGTGTGGAACTGCGTATCCGTTAAACCTTTGTTTATCCGGGTTTAAAAACCAATAAAATCCCCGCTTCGGCGGGGATTTTTGTTGTCTGGCAAGCTGTTTTCTGAAAGTTACACGCAACAATGCACTCAACACGTGAACAGAAAAGGGTTAACATCCCCGCATGCAAGTTATTCTCGCCTCCCGCTCCCCGCGTCGGCTGCACCTTTTGCAAGCTGCCGGGCTGGCTGTCGAAGTGCGTCCGGCACATATCGACGAATCACTCGAAGCGCAGGAGGATGTCGCCTCCGCCGTACAGCGGCTGGCCATTTGTAAAGCCGAAGCGCTCGGGGCTTGTGATATGCCGGTTATTGCTGCCGATACGCTGGTCGCACTGGATGGTAAAGCCCTCGGACAACCGGAAGATCTGCATCAAGCGCGCGATATGCTGCTCGCGCTTTCCGGTAGCACACATCAGGTATTAACCGGCGTTTGTGTCGCTTATCGAAAAAAACGGCTGCACAAAACCGCCAGCACCGAGGTCTGTTTCAGCAGCCTTTCAGCTGCCTGCATTGATGCCTATTTACAACACAACGAGGTGCTGGATAAAGCCGGTGCATACGAAATTCAAGGCGGTGCGGCCAGTTTTGTACGCGCTGTAAATGGTCCACTGGACAACGTCATCGGCTTGCCGGTGCATCTCACCCTATCCCTGTTAAACGAGGTAATCGCCACATGAGCGTAGAACTTCTGGTCAACGTCAATCCCTTTGAAACGCGTGTGGCACGTGTCGAAAACGGCCTCGCCGAAGAGGTGTATATTGAGCGCGAACGTGAACGCGGCCTGCGTGGCAATATCTACAGTGGTCGGGTGCAACGCGTACTGCCCGGCATTCAGGCTTCCTTTGTAGATATTGGCCTGGAGCGCGCCGGTTTTCTCTATGCCGGTGACATCGCCCGACCTGAAAGCAATGTCGATGAAGAGCAGGCTCAGCACGACACCGACGAAGAACAGGAAACATCATCCGAGCAGGAAAGCGCCTACGTACAACGCCAGTTTCCCGATATTTCAACCCTGATTCGTGAAAATCAGCAACTAACCGTGCAGGTTTCCAAGGAACCGATTGCATCCAAAGGGCCACGCTTAACCTCGCTGCTCAGCCTTGCAGGCCGCTATCTTGTTTACCTGCCCGGACATGATCATGTTGGCATCGCCCATCGCATTGAGGATGCAAACGAACGCAATCGCCTGCTGGATATTGCCAACGAAATCAAACCGGAAGGCGGCGGACTGATTGTCCGTACTGTGGCTGAAAACCGCCAATTGGATGAGCTAAAACTTGACCTCGATTTTCTGCTTCGCATGTGGGCGGACATTGAAAACCGGCAGCAACATGCCGCACCTGCTTCACTGGTACATAAAGAGCTGAATCTGTATTTACGCATGATGCGCGATTTTGTTGATGCCGACGTGGAAAAAATCCATGTCGATTCACGCGATGCCTACGAACGCATGCTGTCTTTCGCAAAACGTTTCATGCCGGAAGTCGCCGACAGACTGTATTATTATCCCGGTGAACGGCCTATTTTTGACGTTTACGGCGTTGAGGAAGAAATAAACCGCGCCCTGAAACGACGCGTAAAACTCAAATCCGGCGGTCATATTGTCATTGATCAAACCGAAGCGCTGATTGCCATTGATGTCAATTCCGGTTCATTCACCGGCTCGCGCACCATGGAGGAAACCAGCTTCAAGACCAATCTGGAAGCGGTACACGAAATCGTACATCAGCTACGCCTGCGCAACCTCGGCGGTATTATCGTGGTTGATTTTATTGATATGCAGGAGGAGGAAAACAAGCGCAGTCTGCTTGATGTGCTGGAAGAAGCCTTAACCCGCGACCATGCCAAAACCCACATCGTCCACCTGTCCGACCTCGGCCTTGTGGAAATGACCCGCAAACGTACCCGCGAATCGCTTGGCCGCACGCTGCTCGACGAGTGCCCGCACTGCAATGGCATCGGCCATATCAACAGCGAGGTAACCATTTGCCACCAGATATTCCGCGAAGTTGTCGCCGAAGCGCGCGCTTATCCGTGTAACCGTCTGGTTGTCGTCGCGCACCCGGTCATTATTGACCGCCTGCTCGGCGAAGACAGCGAAAGCGTCAGTTCGCTTGAGCATTTTCTGAAAAAAGAAATTATGTTGAAAAGCGATGAAAAACTGGACCCTGACCACTACGAAATCGTCCTGCAATAAAACACGCATGCCCCATAAATCCACTGAAAAACCCCTGCACCTTTATGTGCATGTGCCGTTTTGTATTCATAAATGTCCATATTGCGATTTTAATTCGCATGTCCGCAACAAACCGCCGTGGGAAAATTACCAACAAGCCCTGCTTGCCGAACTCACCCATTGGGCAACGCACGAGTCATTTGCAGACCGCCGGATTCATTCGATTTTCTTTGGCGGCGGCACGCCTTCGCTTGCACCAGCATCGCTGATTGAAGCGGTTATCCGCAATACACAGACCTTATTCAACTTTGCCGACGATATAGAAATTACGCTGGAGGCCAATCCCGGAACGGTGGAGGCGGAGCGTTTTG
>QILF01000048.1 GCA_003233235.1 Zetaproteobacteria bacterium | reverse complement strand
TGAATGGTGGTTCCATTTGCCGAAATTACAACTCAAAATCGCGCCGGAGTGGGGAAGTAAATCGCCGCTCACGACTTTTGCAAGTGGCTCCCATGAACTCTCCCTAGGGAAGCTCTGCCTATTTGGATTCTATTCTATCGAAATGAACAACAAGATGAGACTGCCAAAAGCGCATCTTTCCTGCTAGGCTAACGCGCATGCTCAAGTTATTGGAATCATTTACATATATTGATGATACATCCAAGCTTGATATGGCCTGCAAGACACTGTCGGAGGCATCGGTGCTTTGTGTGGATACCGAGTTCCACCGCGAATCGACGTATTACGCCGAATTTGCGCTAATTCAAATTGCCTCACGCGAGGCCTGCTATCTGATTGATCCGCTAGCGATTGACGATCTTGCGCCACTATGGGCGCTGATGCTCAATCCGGATATTCTCAAGGTATTTCACGCAGCAAGGCAGGACGTGGAAATTATTTTTAACAAAACCGGCCAACTCCCCCTGCCGATGTTCGATACACAAGTAGCTGCGGCATTGCTTGGCTACGGTTTACAGGTCGGCTTCGGCAATCTGGTGCAAAAAGTGACGGGTAAACTGCTTCCTAAAGGCGAATCCTTTACCAATTGGCTAAAACGGCCACTGACCGAATCGCAACTCTCCTACGCTGCCGATGACGTGATTTATCTGATGCCGATTTATCAGCATCTGTCCGAACGCCTGCAAGCCACCGGGCGAAAGGCCTGGCTGGATGAGGAACAACATGTGCTATGTTCTCCGGCCACCTACGCCAACAATCCCGGACAGATATTCTGGCGTATCAAGGGTGCGAATCGCCTGAAACCACGTCAATTGGCCGTGCTGCGTGAACTCGCGGCCTGGCGCGAACAAGCGGCCCAAAAACGCGATCTGCCGCGCCGCCGTCTGCTGCAAGACGAACCGATGCTCTCGCTGGCGCGTAAAACAGAATTGAATGAAGCGCAAATGGAACATATTCGCGGACTGAACAACGGTATCGTACGTCGTTTCGGAAGCGAAATTCTTGCCGCATGGCAACACGGGCAGGATTGCCCCGAGGAAAACTGGCCGCAAACATGCAGAGCGCCGCGTAATAGCGAAGGTACCGAGATGCGTTTGGAATTGCTGATGACGCTGGTCCGTTTGCGTGCCGAAAAAGTAGAAATCGCATCCAATATTCTAGCCAGCCGTAGCGATGTGGCCGCGCTTGCCTCATGGGCCAACCACGGTGGAAACATGAACTGGGACAAGCTTCCAGACACTCCCTGCCTGCACGGCTGGCGTAAAAAACTCATCGGTGATGACCTGCTGCGCATGCTGCGCGGCGAACTGTGTCTGCGCCTTGATTCAAATAGCTGTATGCCCATCGTCGATGAGCAAACAACAGCCTGAAACAGCGCAATGAAACTTGCTTTCAGCATGGATGCACTGGATGCCGCCGGTTCGCGGGCATGGCGGCTGCAAGCGGATAAACAGCACTGGCGAAGCTGTATTTATGCCGAGCCGATGCAAAATCAGGATGCGCGTTTAGAAGATAGAATGGCCGCTGAAACCCTGCATGGCCGACGCATGAAACGGAACAAAGAAGCCGGACTCATTATCCGTGAAAAACCCGGAGCCTTCGATTTTCTGATGCGCGGTATTTTTACACATGCGGTGCTGCATCGTTTTTCCGCTACCCCCATCCCGGATAAGGAACAAATGATAGATACCATCGGCAAACTCGAAGCCGCTACGCCGTGGCTGTTATATATTGATATAGCAGGCCATTTTAAGGCTCTGGATACCACCTGCGAACCTATCATCGGCAATCTTCGCATTGCTGTTCGCGGTGAAATCGCCTCGGCTGAGGCTTATGTCGGCAAACTGGCAGTGGCCAACGAAGCCATGATGGATTTGCAGTATCGCCAGTTTCTCGGCGGCTGGCTGGGGCATCTGCGTAGCGGTAATATGGCTGTGTTTATCCCTGATACCGAAAAAACCGATACACAGGAAAATTACCTTACTGGTATCAACGACTGGCAGCACGAATGAGAATCATCAACTGCAACGTCAACGGCATCCGCTCGGCAACAAACAAAGGATTCTGGGACTGGTTTGCGGAACAGAATGCCGATATTTTGTGTTTACAGGAACTAAAAGCGCATGCGCATCAGATTCCCGATCAGGCCAAACCCGACGGCTACCACTGTCACTATCACTTTGCACAAAAACCCGGTTATTCCGGTGTGGCGTTGTATTCGCGGCAAAAACCGGATGCCGTGCATATCGGCTTGGCGGCGATGGATGCGGATGCTGATTGGCAGGATATGGATGCCGAGGGACGTTTTGTGCAGGCCGACTTCGGTAATTTATCGGTGATTAGCGTGTATTTTCCGTCGGGTTCCAGTTCGGCGGTACGGCAGGCGGTCAAAATGACGTTTCTGGAACGATTTCTACCGTTAATGCAACGTCTCAAAGAAGCCGGGCGCGAAATTATCGTCTGCGGCGACATGAATATCGCGCATCAGCGCATTGATTTGAAAAACTGGCGTGGCAACCAGAAAAATTCCGGTTTTCTACCCGAAGAACGGGCTTGGTTCAGCCGTTGGCTGGACAGCGGATTCGTTGATGTATTTCGTCATCTTGAGCCGGAAAGCGAGACCTACAGTTGGTGGTCGAATCGTGGGCAGGCGAGAAATAACGATGTCGGCTGGCGCATTGATTATCATGTTTGCAGTGAAAAAATGGCGGCCAAAGCCGTTTCAGCATCGGTGCTCGACCGGCATCGACGTTTTTCCGATCACGCACCGATTATTGCCGATTTTTCCTAGGGCGTGACTCCCTAGATAAATTCTTCCTGATCTTTTCCAGCCCGTCCTGATTTTCTAAGCGACTCCCGCACTCACTTGCGCCTCTTCATCGTATTACTACAGGCTCTACAATGATAAATCGCCGCAATCGAAAAATGCCCGCGCCTGCGCAGCTTGGCCAGCGTTAGCGAACCACCCCACACGCAACCGGAATCCAAGCCCAGTACATCCGGTTGATCCAACTCCAGTCCTCTGGCGGCCCAATGCCCGTAAACGATTCGGCAATCCCGTCGCCATGCCACACGTTTGAAAGAAAACCACGGTTTTTCGCGCCTGCTACGCACCTTGCCCGAGCGTACCGTCCAGTTGAAATGCCCTTGGCTGGTGCAATAACGGGCGCGCGTTAATACGGCGGCGGAAAAAATCAAACGGCGAGCGCCGCCTTTTGGCGGATCACGTTCCGGAAACGCCGTATGATGCAGTTTGAGGCAGAATTTCTTCCATTTTTTACCCTGTAACTTCGCCTCCACCTTGCGCGCACGTTTCTTCGCTTTTTTCAGCGTCCATTCCGGGTGAAAACCGGCATGCACCATCGCCCAGCCAAGTTTTTTATCGTGGTGCAGTAATGGTTTCTGGCGCAGCCATTCAATCAGTTCATCACAATCCGGCGCATCAAGCACATCACCCAACGAATCACGGGCATAACGCTTGCCACCGGCGGCAAGCTCCAGAAGATGCAAATCGTGATTGCCCAGCACACACACGCAGGCATCACCCAAACCTTTAAGAAAACGTAGCGTTTCCAATGATTTCGGCCCACGATTGACCAAATCGCCGACGCACCACAACACATCGCGCCGCGCATCGAAACGAACCTGTTTCAGTAATTTTTTCAGCGCCTTCAAGCAGCCCTGAATATCCCCTACCGCATACACAGCCATCGACGAAGCATAGCGATAAATACGCTGCCGCGCACCGGCATTCGACTACCTGTGAATCACGTGTCTATGGAGCCACTTGCAAAAGTCGTGAGCGGCGATTTTCGTCCCCACTCCGGCACGATTTCAAGTTAGAATTTCGATAAAAAGATGCCTATACTTAAGCTATTGGGAAACTGTAACGCCTCTAGCCTCTACCTGTGACTTCCTGAATGAGTGAAATATCTTTACGCAATAATTTATTGACCAAATACTGAAGCTCAACACCTTGGGATTCTGCTTTCTCGGCAAACCATGATTTAACATCCTGATCAAGATAGACAGGAACATTCAATGTTGCTTCAGGATGAAAAAAACGCCCACGTTCACCTTTGGAGAAATCATATTCTTTTTTCATTATGCCTCCTTATACTGCCTCTGTTCATGCCGAGTTGCACGCCTTGCCGAAATAATGCGGATGATGATTTGCTGTTCATGGTACACCATATAAGTATGTACCACCAAACGCAATTTGTGTGCTTTCGTATTACCCAGTGTAATCCACCGTTCCTCACCCTCATTCGCTTCATCGAGAATGCTAAGTTGCAAAGGGTCAACAAATACCTCAGCGGCCTCTTCAAAACCAACACCATGTTTTTTCAGGTTGCTGGCCGCCTTAACCGGATCCCATTCGAAATTATAGTTCATTTAGAAGGCCCCATTACCCGCCAGTTATCTTCCATCGACATCTTGAACAACATTGATTTGCCTTCAATACCGAGCAATTTTATCGCATACACAGCCATCGACGAAGCATAGCGATAAATACGCTGCCGCGCACTTCTCATCAAGTGTTTGTGCATGGAGAGTAAGAATTGATTCGAGGCATCTATGCGCCTAATTTTGACTTTCCGCTAAATCCCACCTACGTTCACAGTTAAGGGCGGTGGGAATTCCTCTTTTGAGCCTGAATATGCAATATTGAGGAATATTATTCCACCTATAGGAGCGTAATATGTGGAATATTAATTACTCATATTCAGATAGTTATGTGAAAAAATTAAATGCGAGTACCTCATGAAAAGATTTGACCTCAATATCGAAAAAATACTTGAAAACTGGGATATGCATCATGCAATCAGAGAAATAATCGCAAATGCACTTGATGAACAACTTCTGACAAAAACAAAAGACGTAGAAATTTTCAAAAATAAAAACTCTTGGATAATCCGAGACTTTGGGCGTGGAATAAAATATACACACCTTACGCAAAATGAGAATCAAGAAAAGCTGTCCAGTACAAAAGTTATTGGAAAATTCGGAATCGGCTTGAAGGATGCCTTGGCAACTTTTGATAGAAGAGGAGCAGTAGTTACAGCAAAATCAAAACACACAAGGATTTCTATTGAAAAATCGCCTAAACAAGGGTTTAGTGATATTTCAACTTTACATGCGGTAATTAGCGACCCTGCTGATACCGATTTTATAGGTACAGAATTCGAGTTACAAGGAGTTAGTGATAAAGATATTGAGGAGGCAAAAAATCTCTTTCTGATATTTTCAGGTGAAGAGATACTTGAAACCACGAAGAAAGGACAAGTTATTAAACGTAGGGGGGCTAGTGGAAATATTTATATAAATGGCGTTAAGGTCGCCGAAGAAGAAAATTTTCTGTTTAGTTACAATATCACTACTTTAAGCGCTCCTATTAGAAAGGCTCTGAATAGAGAACGAACAAATGTTGGGCGTAGCGCATACACAGATTCAATTAAAAAAATATTGCTTTCTTCAGCCACAAAAGAAGTTGCTGAAATACTTGCAAATGACTTAACAAATATTAGTGAAGGAACGGCACATGATGAATTATCTTGGATTGATGTTCAGGAACACTCTGTAAAAATATTAAATCAGCTAGGGAAATATCTTTTTATAACTTCATTTGAGGGGATGCAATATCCTGACATGATTGATCAGGCGAGAGATAGTGGTCATGAAATAATTACTATCCCAGAAAATTTAAAACAAAAAAATGAACAACCCCGTGGCAAGACCACGGGGTATCAGAAAAGCTTCAACTGCCGCAGGTCTCTCTTGGGCTTGCCTTGGTTCTTCACATACTTCTCTACGACGCCCCAATTACCGCGCTCCCCTACTGTCGCAACATAGTAACCGTCCGTCCAAAATTCGCCTCCCCATAATGATCGCTTTACCTCAGGCATCCTGCGAAATATCTCCCGTGCCGTTATACTCTTGAAAATCCGTACAATCTGACCCGGCGATATCTTGGGATGGGATGTGCATAACAGATGAATATGATCCCTGTCACAACCAATACTCTCCAATCCTATGTCATACCTCTCGCTAATCCCTGCCGCTGTCTCAACAATAATCTCGACCACGCCCTCACTCAAAAGCGCCTTCCTGTATTTTACAGGAAAAACAATATGGTAATGGATCTGCCATGCACAATGGCTGCCCTTCTGAACTGCTTCTGATTCGCTCACTCACAAACTATAAGTCCTCCCCGTGGCAAGACCACGGGGAATTGCAAGTTCAAAATACAAATGATCTATCAGGCAACCCTGTAACTGACATTCAACAATTTATTTCTAATTACAATGACAGTTTTGAGTTTGAAATTATCATTCCTGATAAATTAAATAAAAGGGAAAAATTAATTTATCAACAAACACCCGATATATTAAATATATTTGGTGGTAAACCAAAGAAAGTTAAGGAAATAAAAATATCCTCCACAATGAGGAAAGACTTTTTTTCTGAAGTTGGAACGCTTGGTTGCTGGGATGAGAGCACAAATTCAATTATTTTATCTCGCAAGACTTTAAAAACAATCTCAGACTATTCTGGAACATTAATTCATGAGTTAATTCACGCTAAAACTGGTCATCATGATGTTACTCGTGAATTTGAAACATCTCTAACAGAAGTAATCGGAGACTTTTGTAGAAAGTTAGTGGAAAAGTAATCTGTAAGAATTAATCGCGTTGTTTACAGAATTTCTGTGATAAGGAGATTCTGTAGGCATGGTTATTCACAAGAGAATCAGGTTAACGCCGCTTGATCGACAGGAGATATGGCGTTTGTGGCAGACGAGGCGCTGGAAGGTGTCTGCGTTAGCCAAACATTTCAGGGTATCGCGTCCGACGATCTACAAGGCGCTGGCGCGGGCCAGAAAGAATAATTCAGGGGACAGTTTACCAAGAATAATTCAGGGGACAGTTTACCTATTATTGATATTTGATACTAACCGTTTAGGCTTAGGCAATGGCACGGATGGCTAGAACAGTAATACCGG
>QILF01000089.1 GCA_003233235.1 Zetaproteobacteria bacterium | reverse complement strand
GGTTCGAAGCGGAAACCACGTTCCCGGAAAGCTACGCCCATTTTGGACAATTTCGGGAACATCGTGTGGCAGGAATTACAGGACAGTCCATATTTACGTGCAAAAACAGGAATAGCATCAGCATCTTTCGCCCATAATGCGAGTGTACCCACAAAGGTGAAAGCACCGACAACCAGAGTCATAATTATTTTATTCATTGGGGATTGAAGCCCTCCATTTTTAATTTCTACTCTCGGAAGAGTGATGCCAGTTATATAGAAAGATTGATGCCAGTTTTCAGACCCGCAGATGGAAACATATATTTTGAATATTCATCAAGAATAACAGTAAGTTACGATACTTTCCCGCAGTGTGTCTAAATATACACTGTTCTCATATTTGAGAATATATCAGCTATCCATTCCCGAAACCGGGAGATCCAGCTTGCGATACAGCGTGGATAAACCAATATTCAGGCGTTCGGCAGCTTTGACCTTGTCGTCGCCACAATCGTCAATCACCCGCTTGATCCATGAATATTCAAACCGTTTCAATGCTTCCACCAGCGTCAAATCAAAATCATCGGCAACTGTTTCATCCTCGAAAATCAACGAACGTTCCAGATAGTTCTTCAATTCTCTGACATTGCCCGACCACATACGCTGCTGAACCTGCTCCACCATTGATAAGGGCAAACCGTGCACACTCCGCCCCATTTCGGCAGCCAGCTCCCGATACAGACTTTCCGCCAGCGGCAGCAGGTCATCCGGGCGATGGCGCAAGGGTGGCACTTCGATGGATAATACGGACAGCCTGTAATAAAGATCCTGACGAAAGCTCTTATTCTCAATCATACTTTCCAGTTTCACATTCGTAGCGGCGACAACCCGCCCCTTGAAATGCAAGGTTTTAGCACTGCCCAGAGGCCGAAATGTACCGTCATCCAACACGTGCAGCAGCTTGGCCTGCAATGGCATCGGCATATCACCGATTTCATCCAGAAACAGCGTACCCTCACCCACCTCTTCAAACAGACCCTTGTGATTCTTATCAGCACCGGTAAAAGCACCCTTGCGATAACCGAATAGCTCGGATTCGAGTAGATTTTCCGGAATGGAAGCGCAATTGATACTCACAAACGGATGTTTGCTGAGTTGACTGCTTGCATGCACCAGCTTGGCCAGCATGCCTTTACCCACCCCTGTTTCTCCTGTAATCAACAGCGGTGCATGTGAACCGGCAGCACTGGCTGCCAGACGCCTGATCCGCTGCATCGGCGCGGAATCACCCAAAACCGCCAGTCTGCTTTCAGCCAGTTTACGCTCGGATTTCCGTGCAACCTGCCCCTTGAAATCCTGCAACTCTTCAAGCCGTTTTAATCTGGCAAACAACTCGTCAAAACGTAACGGTTTGGAGATATAATCGTAAGCGCCTTCCTGAATTGCCTGAATTGCCACATCCCGACTACCGAAAGCGGTCATGAAAATAAAGGGTACATCAAGCCCTTTATTTTGACAGTAGCGCAGCGCTGAAAAACCATCGCCATCCGGTAGATTGATGTCGGACAGCACAACCGAAGGTGCCTCATGTTCAATCATGCTGAGACCCTGTTGCATATTTTCGGCTTCCAGCAGATCATAACCACCCTCCGCCAGCATCTGTGCAATGCCTTCACGGATACGCCGTTCATCTTCAATGATCAGAATCAGCATGTTCGCCTCCTGTTGATTCAGGCAATGATATTCTGAAAGTGCAACCATCAGGGCCATTGGCAAACAAAAGTAGATCACCACCCATCTGACGCATCAAATCACGACTGATGGATAGACCAAGCCCTGTGCCCTCTCCTTTCTGTTTGGTAGAAAACATCGGGGAGAAGATGGCATCCACATCCTGCTGTTCTATACCACAACCCTGATCGGACACATCCAGCAGCATACACCCGTCCATGACACCTGTCTCAATCCTGACGAGAGCAGCTTCCGGTGATGCATCAATCGCGTTGAGCAACAGATTCACCAGCACCTGCCGCAACATATCTTCACTGCCCGGTATCGGCCTGATATCCGCATGGGTGTTGTATTCCAACTGCACATGCCGGGCGTTCCGGACCAAACCAACCAGTTGCATCGAACTCTCAATCACTGTGCCCAAGTTAATCATCTCCTGCGACACCCGGGAGGGTCTGCCAAACTGCAAAATATTGCGGATGATGGTATCCATCCGGCGTAACTCTTGTGAAGCATCGTCTAGATGAGCTCCGATCCCGTCATGTCTGCCCTTGGCGATTTTGTGAGCAGCAATATCCAGCGATACAGACGCTGCAGCCAACGGATTGCCGACTTCATGGGCAATATTGGCTGTCATCAGACCCAGTGCCTGCATTTTTTCCTGATGTGCCTGCAAACTACGGGCATGTACCAGCGCCTGCTGATGCTGACTTATGGATTCCCGCATCGTATTGAGCGCCCGCGACAAATCACCGATTTCGTTGTCGCCGAATTCAGGCGTAGGCTTTATTAGCTGCCCCTCATGCGCATGGTCTTCACCAATCTGCGCCACTCTGGAGCGCAAAATCACCAGTGGCCGAATCATGCGCAGATACATATGGGCAGTCAGACCGGCCAGCAAAGCAAACAGAACAACCATTGAAGCAATCAAATCCTCACGCATATCCAGATGCAGCCCGGCCATAAAACGCATGGTATCACTCACAGAAACGTCCATATTATGGTGTTTCTGCATCAGCGACTGGGAAAGTGCTTCCAGTTTATCATCCATCTCCTGCACCAGGATGGGACCCTCCATATTACCCGTGGCAAAGGGCAGTGCAAACACCTGTTCAGCATCTTTATCAATGCCGTTTACAGCATGTAAAATCTGAGTTACATCAACCCCATACTTGGCAATTCTAACAATCGCTTTACGCAATCCCGGCATGCTTGTCCGATAGTTCTGGATATGACGGGGGGAGCCAGAGATAAGGAAATCATGCACATAAGCAGCCTGCTTGCGCACATCCAGTTCCAATTCATGCAACGCATGGCTCCTGTAATTAACCTCTTCGAGCTGAAGCGTCCGGTTGTGAATATTCGAAATATCCTGCAGTTGATCCCAGCCCACAAAAGCGACCACAAAAAACACGGCCAGCAACCACAAAGCCACCACGCCGGAGAGACCACGAAAGAATTTCATTCGTTGATGATGCCCGAATAACAGGATTGATGGTTTATCGTTGCAAAAGTCTGGGTGGATGAGTTGCAATCCCACTTCGAGTGCGATTTTGAGTTGGAATAAGGTGAATGGTGGTTCCATTTGCCGAAATTCCAAATGAAATCGCGCCGGAGTGGGGAAGTAAATCGCCGCTCACGACTTTTGCAAGTAGCTCTTTAGCTCGTACATTCAGCTCGAAATGAATCATCACAGCCTTGAGAATATCGCTACGGCTAATTATTCCAACCATCCGTTCACTTTCCATGATAGGTGCGGCTCCAATGCGTATCCACACTTGCACTGAATAAATTTCCCAATGGGTTCGGGGTTGTAATGCCAGAGCCGTACACAGTAAACATATCTATACCTCCCGTATCTTCTTCGCCAAATGTTTGCCGGTGAAAATCAGCATATGTTTATCATTGCACTGCCGGAGAATTATTCGTGACCGATGAAAACGCACCTTCAATATCAGCAAGAGCAGGAAACCAGTCTATCAACCAGCCGGAGACCATGCTAAAACTACCCAGAAAAATCATAATGCCGACAATAATCAACAAGGCTCCGGACAGCTTCTCAATCATGGAAAAATACTGTCTGAAACTCTGCGACCAGCGCAGAAATGAGTCGGTGGCTAATGCTGCCAGCAAAAACGGAATGGCTAGTCCCAGTGAATAGGCCAGCAACAGAATGATGCCGTGCGACAATTCACTTTGGACCCCGGCAACAGCCAGAATGGCACCGAGAATAGGGCCGATACACGGCGTCCAGCCAAAAGCAAAAGCAGCGCCCAGAACCAGCGCACCGATACCGTGCCTGGCATTCACTCCTTTGGCCTCAAAACGTGCTTCCATCATCAATAACGGGATACGAATCAAGCCGATGTAATGCAAACCGAAAACAATAATGATTATCCCGGCCACTTTGCCAAGTATTTCCATATGGGTAAGCAACCACTGCCCCAGCAGTGTTGCCGACACACCCAGCGCGATAAAAACCAGACTAAAACCGGATACGAACCACAACGATTGCATAAGTGCGTGCCGCCGCACTGATGTTGATTCCTGTTGGCGAAGTTCATTCACCGAAACGCCGGAAATATAGGACAGGTAAGCAGGTACCAGCGGCAATACACAAGGCGAAAGAAACGATAACAACCCTGCAATCAGGGCTCCTGCCAATGTCACTTCAATCATTCACTACTCCTATAACTATAAGCTTTGAGATTTTATGTAAAATATTGTTGGGGTCATCCAACCTGATAACTTCATAAGAAGCCATCAGGAAAATGAAAATCGTACGTTTCGCTTTCAGGGAAGTAAAAAGGCCGTAGGCTTTTTACGACCTTATCAAACACACCGTGTTGTAAACTGACTAACTATCGTGTTTGTCCTGCTCAACCCAAGCGGCTTGGGTTTGACTTTCATATCGCTCCTTGGTTTTTTCAATAGAGCCGCTTGCAAAAGTCTGGGTGGATGAGTTGCAATCCCGCTTCGAGTGCGATTTTGAGTTGGAATAAGGTGAATGGTGGTTCCATTTTCCGGAACCCCAACTTGAATTCCAATTTGAATTCCAATTTGAATTCCAACTTGAAATCGCGCCGGAGTGGGGAAGTAAATCACCGCTCACGACTTTTGCAAGTAGCTCAATATTATATCTTGTTTCCGGCTTTGCCGCAACGACACCAGGTACAGGTACAATCGGGATGCGTGCAAAGATATTTTTTACGCTTGCTGGGAAGCACCCGATTGGCCCACGGAAACAGCAGGCGAGTGTACCACTGCTCCCGGTGTTGTCGTACCAGCCATTGCCGTATATCACCAACTTCAGCCAAATGCCTTAAAAAGCGGGTATATCCACCCTCCCCCAGTCTGGTGTAGAGGAACCGGTTCACAATGCCCGCGCGCATCTTTTCCCCCAGCTTCTGCTGCCACATCTGATCGTAGGCTTCCGGTTTACCCTGCAACCAGGCTTGAGCCGCCAGATGCCCGGATACCAGGGCATAACGCATCCCGAAACCCCACAACGCGTCCTGAAAACCGGCGGCCTCACCGACATACAACATGTTGCCCTTGCGGGCGGTTGCAGGATAGCTGATGTTGCCCAGACCACCGAACCGCTTGGCGTTTTCCCCAATCGAAAAACCAAGCTGTTGCTGAAAAAAATCTACACTCCTCTCAAGATAGATATGCTCATTGTGGAAATCGTCGAATATGCAGATGGCCAATGTGGCCTGCCCCTGATGAATCAGCAGATACGCATAACCCTTTGGGGCGAGATCATCGGATAATGCGGCATAGGCGCCATCCGCCATATCGCTACTGAACTGATAACCCGCAGCAATAACATCACCAACTCTGGGACCCTCGGCACATATTCCACCTTCGGGCAATTTCTGGATACGATCACCAAAGCGCACCTCGACACCCAGCGCCCGCGCCTGAGCAAGCAGCGCGCTATCAAACGTATCCTCACCGCTGCCACGGCGCACCAAGTAGAACAGCGGTTGTTTGCCGGTGTAATGGAAGATTTGGCCGGAAGGAGCATAAACCGTAAGCTGTGTAAATCCGGTATGCGGAAAATCGGGTTCAATCCCCATCCGCTCCAGCGCACCGATCACATCTCCCGTATCGGTCCAGTTTTCCTGCCCCTGAAAGTCGCCATGGAAACGTGCTCCCACCGTCTGTTTGCGCTCATGAACCACAACCTTGGCACCAGCCCGGGCGCAGGTAATAGCAGCCGCCAGCCCGGCAGGCCCCGCACCGGAAATATGCAGCACTTTTTTACCCGTCCCTGACGATATTTGTTGGGAAGGCAAATGATTTAGCAACGGAATATTCCATGCTCGAAGCTAATCATTGCCGGTCATCCAGCCGGAACGGCAAACACGAGAACAAAGAGCAATGCCATCCCTACGAGGGTAAATCTTGCCCGTTCGCGATGGTTATGACACACCGTAAATCCCACGAAACATTGCAGCAGATAATACAGCGCGAAAGCCCGCGACGCCAAGGTGACGATTTCGAATGTAGACCCCGACCATGCCAGTACCATCGCTGTGCCGCCGACGAACAGGTAGCCCCAGCGTTGATTGATACGACTGTGTGTGGCCTCTTCCATATTGGCCGCTGCCGCCAACGTATCCGCCACTGCGGCGGAAAACTGCGACAAAGCAGCGGCAACAATCAACGGAGCCGACAACAGCACGGATACTTCTGCAGCAAGCCGGGCCAGACTGTTGGCTGAATATTCTCCGTGCAGCACAGGTACAATCGGCAGCGCCAGAGCCACAAAAGCAATATAGACTGTAAGCGAAATATATTGAGACCAGCGCGAGGCTCTGATTCTTGTCCATGTATCAAAGCTACGGCCAAGATAGCGGGTAGTTTCGAAACCTTGCACCACGATCAGCGTACCCGCGACAATCGTCACCATTTCCCAGATGGAGCGCTGTGGCGTCGCTGGCATCGTAAAACGCCCCGCATCCAGAAAGCTGTTGATATCATATACAGCGAAACCACCCAATAACAGCACTAAAACCACTACCGTCACATACAAAGCCCAGCTTTCCAGCTTCTCCAGCGGCTTCAAACCACCCATCACACCAATCACCGTAATCAGCCCTATAACCAGCGTGGTGAGCAAGCTCTTGTTGAAACTCGAATCCATATCGAAAGCACCCAGAACAAAAGCACTGAGAATATGAATGTATAAACATACCGACACAACATATGCGGCCACAAGGGCAATACCCGACAGGCGTTCCAGCATAAGCGTTATCTGTTTTTTACCCTCCGCCAGCACCGGTTCCGCACATAAAATATTGTGGCGCACCACCGCACCGGCATGAAAAGCGACAAAGGCCACCACAACCATTGCCAGTAAAGAATATGGCCCCACGCTGCTGGCCAGAATAGGGATAATCACCAGAAAACCACTGCCGAAAATGGAAGCCAGCGGTGTAATCATCGCCGGAATGAGTTGTCGGATAGGGATGGCGTCAGATTCGCTCGCCTGCGCCAGCGAAATGTCGCCTTGTAGCTTCGTCATCGTTGCATACTTTCAGTTATCATCGCTACAGCATGACTCCTACAGCTTTGCATTGCGCAGTCTCAGCGCATTGGTAATCACCGATACCGATGAAAAACTCATCGCTGCCGCAGCAATAATCGGCGACAGCAGTAATCCAAATACCGGGTAGAGCACGCCAGCGGCAATCGGCACCCCGGCGGAGTTGTAGATAAAGGCGAAAAACAGATTCTGGCGGATATTTCTCATCGTGGCATGCGATAACCTGCGAGCGCGCACAATGCCGGTCAGCTCTCCTTTAATCAAAGTCACTCCGGCGGATTCCATCGCCACATCAGTGCCGGTTCCCATGGCAATGCCGACATGCGCCTGCGCCAGTGCAGGAGCATCGTTGATGCCATCTCCGGCCATAGCTACGGTCTTGCCTTCATCTTGTAGTGCCTTGATTACAGCCGCTTTCTGATCCGGCAGCACATCCGCTTCAAAGCGGTCAATGCCTAGTTTTTTGGCCACTGCCGCTGCCGTATTGTGGTTATCCCCGGTCAGCATAACCACTGCGAGACCCTCGTCGTGCAACTCCTTGATAGCCTCCGGTGTAGAGGCCTTGATCGGGTCGGATACACCAATCAGTCCGGCCAGAGTTCCATCCACAGAAAGGTACATCACGGTTTCTCCACCGCGCTGGTGTTCCTCAACGAATGAAGCTACAGCTTCAGTATTGATTCCGTTGTCCTGCAATAATCTGATATTACCCAGCAACACCACCTTGCCGCCAACGCTGGCACTAACGCCTTTGCCAGTAATCGCAGCGAATCCCTCCACGATTTCAAGCTCAAGATTGCGTGCCGTTGCACCGGCTACGATGGCTTCGGCCAGCGGATGTTCACTGGCTCGTTCCAGACTGGCCGCCACGCGCAAAACCTGATCTTCATCCATATCAGCAACGGCCTGAACCGTAGTTAAACTCGGTTTTCCTTCAGTCAGCGTGCCAGTTTTATCCACCACAACCGTGTCCACTTTCTCCATGATTTCCAGTACCTCGGCGTTCTTGATCAGCACCCCGGCAGTCGCGCCACGGCCTGTTCCAACCATGATGGAAATCGGCGTCGCCAAGCCCAGTGCGCAGGGGCAGGCGATAATCAGCACCGCCACAGCGTTCACAATCGCATGCGCCAAACGCGGTTCCGGCCCGAACAACATCCAGATAGCAAACGTAATCAGGGCAACACCTACCACACCGGGCACAAAATATCCGGCCACGGTATCGGCCATTTTCTGAATCGGTGCGCGCGAACGCTGCGCCTCTGCAACCATATTGACGATCTGCGACAGCAGCGTATCGGCACCCACTTTTTCGGCCCGCATCAGCAACGATCCGTTGCCATTGACCGTAGCACCAATCAGTTTTTCTCCGGCCATCTTCTCAACCGGCACAGGTTCTCCGGTCACCATTGATTCATCAACGTTACTCACACCTTCGGTCACCACGCCATCCACCGGCACCTTTTCACCCGGGCGGATGCGCAACACATCACCGACCACCACATCTTCCAGCGGTACATCGGCTTCCGAGCCATCCTCAGCCACGCGCCGTGCTGTTTTCGGTGTCATGCCGAGCAGCAGTTTAATCGCTTCGTTGGTGCGCGAACGGGCGCGCAATTCGAGCACCTGCCCAAGCAGAACCAGCGCAGTAATCACGGCTCCTGCCTCGAAATAGACATCAACCAGCCCCCCGTCCATCTGCATGATGGGAGGGAAAATCTCAGGCAACAGCAATGCGACAACGCTATATATCCATGCCACACCAACACCAAGCCCGACCAGCGTGAACATATTCAGATTCCATGTTTTGATAGAGAGCGCAAAGCGTTCAAAAAACGGCCAGCCACCCCATAGAATCACCGGCGTTGCCAACACAAATTCAATCCATTGCACCATGCTCATGCTCAAACCAGATGGCAGCCATGATGGTATCAAATCAGCCACCATAGCCAGAATAAACACCGGTACGGCCAGCACCGTACTGACTTTGAGGCGGCGACTCATGTCATCCAATTCGGGATTCTCCTCCTCAAGGCTCACCGTTCTGGGCTCTAGCGCCATACCGCATTTCGGACACGGGCCGGGCTCATCGCTGACCACTTCCGGATGCATCGGGCAGACATACTCTGTTTTCTCTCTAAGCGCGGACGCTGCCACCGGGTCCAGCGCCATGCCACAGACTTTACACGTACCCGGCCCCTGTTGCTCCTGACCGGGGCACATCGGGCAAAAATACATAGCATCGGAATTATCCGGCTGTGTACTCTTTTTAGCATGCTGATGTTCACAGCCCTGATCCTTGCCCTCAAACGAGACAGGATCAGCTGAGAATTTTTCGATACAATGCTGGCTGCAAAAGTAATAATCATGTCCATCGTGATGGACATGATTGGAGGAGGCACGGCTAACCTTCATGCCGCAGACCGGATCACGGGTGCAATCCTCACCCAGATAGTCATCCGGGCCGGTGTTGAATTTCTCCAGACAACGCTCACTGCAAAACCGGTAATCCACACCCCGGAAAGAACGCCCATGTTCGCTATCTTCGGATACAACCATGCCGCAAACCGGGTCAATATCAGCCTGATGTATAAACTGGGCCGGGTTTTCTTCAAATTTATGCAAGCACTTCTCGCTGCAAAAACGGTAGCCAAGATCGCCGTGTTTAGTGCGATGCGGCGATGCGGGTTTCACATGCATGCCGCAGACCGGATCAAGGGTGAACTGATCAGGGTCCGCTGCGAATTTCTCCTGACAGCGACGACTGCAAAAATGCCATACTTGTCCGTCGCATTCTGTGCTATGCGGCGAATCTATTTTGACTTCCATGCCACAAACCGGATCAATATTCATTATATTCTCCTATATCACTCGAACGGCTAGAATTAAACCGGCTATAGTGAAGCAGCCACTTGCAAAAGTCTGAATGGACACACTTTGTGTACTTGTCATCAAGTTAGGGCCTGTTCACATAAAATCCAAGCGTAGCGACGGCGTCATTTTGGGTCATAATGCGAACAATCGTGCTCAAGGCCGAACTCGCAGTGCTTAAAGTACTCACATTTTTCTCCAGATATGATGGCATTTTCACACGCTGCCAGTGAAACCAAAAGCGATGTTAATTTTTTAGGTTGAAACGGCTTATCCAGCGTATAACAAAGCTGGCTGGCAGCAAGACGGTGATGTTCATCATCGGCATTGCCGGTAATGAGGGCTATCTTCAGCGATGGATGAGTTTTGCGGATTTCAATCGCCAAATCATAACCGGACATACCGGGCATATTGACATCGCTCAATACAGCGATGGGTTTTTCAAACGCTGGAGAATGAAGAAACTGAAGATAGTGCTCGCCAAAATCAAAACAGCGAACACCATAACCAGCATCAGAAATGATGGGCTCAAGAATATCACGCAGCATTTCTTCGTCATTAATAAGATGAAACATACTATTCATCATCATTCTCCTTCAACGGCCTGGTTTTTTGTTACCCATGGCAAAATTCGGGCGAATACCGGATCGCCTGCACGGGCATGCATAAGCGCCATGGAAATATGACCCGCCAGATATAATAGCAGCATGACAGCAACAGATGCATGTATTCCCATCATCCATTCTGCCTGAGCGGACACGCTATTACCCGGCCCGGCCCATAAACGCCACACCACAGTGCCGGTAATCGCCATGGTAGTCATGACCAGTAATCCCAACATTTCAAATACCAGCGACAATGCATTACCGGGTTCCGGTAAATCTTTTTTTCCTAACATCATCAACGGCAGGCGCTTTGCAATTGATAACGCTTCACGCCAGTGGCGAATGGAAAACAGTACTGCAATCTGGCGTTTGCGTGGATCGCCCCGAGCGATTACGGCCCACAATAAATTAGCCAACACAATCAGTGCGGCCAGCAAACCACCGGTTCGATGTACGGTCATGAACAATTCTCCAGATCTGTCATCCTTGGGTATTGGGTGGAGTGCCGTTGCAGCCTCGGCATGCATCATTTTTCCCTCATCCGCATGCTCCGGATGGGTCATCAATGAGGCGCATATAAGTTGAAAAACCACACCCAGAACCAGGCCGGCATGCAGCCAGCGAGTCAACCGGTGATAGCCCGGTCCCGGAGGTGCGGATACGATATTTTCCAGCGTGCGATCATCATTTAAGCTCACGTCTATCAGGCTCCTTTTGTTTGCGCGTTCACTATATTTTAGCGATTTTTACGAGCATTGATTTCAGAATCACCATTTCAAATTCAT
>QILF01000067.1 GCA_003233235.1 Zetaproteobacteria bacterium | reverse complement strand
AGCACGGCTATTGCGAAACATTGCAACGCCGAGTTGGTGCATTATAAATGTAAAATGCAAATCCATGAATTGATCAGCACCTCCTTAGGGACGCACACTAATGCGCTGGCCTTTGCGGAGCAATTGTAAACAACATAGCATCAGGCATCTGCAAAAATGGGAACCCATCATGAAATTTAACGAATTAAATCTTCCGCCGCCTTTACAACAGGGTATCGACGACCTCGGTTACACGGAACTGACCGATGTACAGGCGCAGGCGTTGCCAGTTACGCTGTCCGGTCACGATGTTGCTGCACAGGGGCGTACAGGCACAGGAAAAACGGCGACATTCCTTATTACTGCAGTGAATCGGCTGCTACGCGAACCGCCGAAAAAAGGCCGGGGCAAGAAGCATCCGCGCGTGCTGATTATTGCGCCGACGCGGGAATTAATTATCCAGATTTACGATGATGCCAAGAAGCTCACCAAGCACACCAAACTTAACGTGCATGCCGTTTACGGTGGTGTCGATTACGAAAAGCAGATGAAAGGCTTCGACGTTGGCGTGGATATTCTTGTCGGAACGCCGGGGCGCTTGATTGATTACCTGAAAAAACGGGTGTATTCGCTGGAGCTGACTGAAATGCTGGTTATTGATGAGGCAGACCGCATGTTCGACCTTGGTTTCATCAAGGATTTGCGGTTTATGTTACATCGATTGCCGAAATACAACGAACGCCAGTCGCTGATGTTTTCTGCCACCTTATCGCATCGTGTGCTGGAATTGGCTTACGAACACATGAATTCTCCCGAAAAGATGCGCGCCGAGGAAGGTGATATTACCGCTTCCGGCATTGAGGAGTGGATGTATCACACCAGCATGGACGACAAATTTCCGGTGCTGGTGCATTTGCTGCGCACGTTGACCGTTGAGCGTGGTATGATTTTTATCAATCAGAAGCGCACCGGCGAGAAGGTGGCACGAAATCTGGCGCGTTACGGTTTCCGCGTCGGCATTCTTTCCGGTGATGTGCGACAAAAGAAACGCATGCGTATTCTGGAAGAATTCACCAACGGTAAATTGCAGTTGCTGGTGGCGACTGATGTTGCCAGTCGCGGCCTGCATATCGACAATGTGACACATGTATTCAACTACGACCTGCCCGAAGATGCGGAAAATTATGTGCATCGCATCGGACGCACGGCACGAGCCGGAGCGAGCGGCGTAGCGATTTCTTTCTCTTGCGAACGTTTTTGTTTCGGGCTCCCCGATATTGAGGCATACATCAAACGTACCATTTCTTTTCGACCTGTCGAAGCCGAAATGCTGGATATTGGCAAACCAACGGACCCTCAAGCGACAGCGGAAGGGCTTGGCAAAGCAGATCGTCTTGAGCAAAACAGTCATAACGCTGCCAAGCCCGGATCTGGTGGAAGGCGGCATGGCGGTCCCAAGCGTTCCGGTGGTTCAGGGAATCGCCGACGCTAATTTTTAAATGTTGCGTACATAGAGCCACTTTGAGTTGCAATCCCACTTCGAGTGCGATTTTGAGTTGGAATGAGGTGAATGGTGGTTCTATTTGCCGAAATTACAACTCAAAATCGCGCCGCAGTGGGGAAGTAAATCGCCGCTCACGACTTTTGCAAGTGGCTCGATAGTTATGCGTGGCGCACACGTTTTGGCTGCTTTGATTTCCTGATGGCTCTTTTTAGTGATTCTACAGCCTCAACAGATGCGCCCGGACCGGCGACGGGGCGAACGCGAGCTGGTGTTAATGCTTCCCCGCAGTGATTGCAGACGATTGTGGGTTCGCTGATGGTATTGCAGCCGAGATGGTGAATTTGCAGCGTTTGCATGTCCGGTTCGGCCAGCCAGCGGTTTCCCCAGCGTATCATGGTTAACATAAGCGGAAACAAATCACGACCCTTACTGCTTAGGATATATTCATAGCGCGGCGGGTGTTGCTGATAGGGTGTCCTCGAAAATATCCCGGTCTCGACCATTCGGTTTAAACGTGCGGAAAGGATTTTTCGTGAAATGCCGAGATGCTGACGAAACGCATCGAAACGACGCACACCGTAAAAGGCATCGCGAAGAATAAGAAATGCCCAGCGATCTTGAACAATTTCAAGCAACCCTTCGACGGGGCAGTTAACAGAAGCATCCTGAATCATATCAGCAAGCATAACAGGTATCTAAAAGAAACCAAGCTAAAGCAGTTGGTTCCCAATAAAAACTAATACTAAGTGAGTTTCTAATAAAGACTAATACAGGCAAGTTTCATAAAGAAACCTATTGCTTCCTGTTTTTGGCCTCAAAGGCCAACAGGCGGCGTTTCCAAGTCAAGCCGCAAGCGAAGCCACCCAACCCATGAGCAGCGACGATGCGGTGGCAGGGCACGAGTAACGGCAGAGGATTCGCACCCAGAGCCTGCCCGAGGGCGCGCGGGGCGGTACCAAGTTGGGCCGCCAATTCACCGTAGCTGAGGGTCTTGCCGCACGAAATAGCGAGTAAACCGGAGCGCATCTTTTTCTGAAACGGCGTACGCGGGACGGCAAGTGGCGGCAGGGGACTCTCTTCCCCTGTGAAATACGCATCCAGCCAATGGCGAACCGGATCATCCGCAGCCGCAAGCGCCTCCGGCGGCTCGGACAGCCAGAGGCGTGAGCAACATGTCCCGTTCCATGCGTAGGAAATCAGTCCGAACGGGGATTCGTAGAAAAATACTTCGTCCTGCATACGGCTTAACCTAGCATCAGCGCATGGACTGGGCGCTATTTTTCTCAGCACTCGTTTCTGCAACGCTGTTTCCCGGCGGTTCGGAAGTGTTGCTGCTCTACCGTTTACATGAAGGTGGCGATGCACTATCGCTGATACTAATCGCCACAAGCGGCAATGTGCTCGGTAGTTTGATTACCTACGCTATGGGACGGCTTGGCAACGAAGCAATACACCGCCGCTGGTTGCGTATTTCGGAAACCGCCACAGCCCGCGCCGAAAAATGGTTCGCCCGCTTCGGCGCGCCAGCCCTGCTGCTGGCATGGCTACCTGTTGTCGGTGATCCACTGTGTCTGGTTGCCGGACTGCTGCGCTTTCACCTTTTTCTCTTTTTGATACTCGTCACCATTGGAAAATTGGCCCGCTATACGGCGCTTGCATGGCTTTTCTTCTAAGTTGACTTAGTTGATTTACATTCAAATCACCCGACGAGCTTAAGCCAAAGCGGTAAAGAAATCATGGCTAGCACCGTGGTTAACGTCACCGCCTCAGCATACAGCGAAGCATCAAGCCGGAACCGGTCACAAACCACCAACCCCAACACCATACACGGCATCGCGCCCTCAATAACCACTGGCGCAAGTAATTTCGCGGGCATACCAACCCCGATACACGCAGCCCAAACGATCAGCGGCATCAAGATCAACTGAATCACCACCACCGGCAGCAGCAGCGGCACGCGCCTCAACCAACCGGACTGCCAACCCAGTGCCATGCCAATGGATAGCAGCATCAACGGTACAACTGCCGCCCCCAGCACGCCAAGTGATGTATCCAGCCAGACCGGCATCGCAACCCCGAATAAGCTGAGTAGCAAACCACCGAGCGCCGCCCACAAAGCAGGAACGCGCAACAGTTCAATGATTGGGTGCGCGACCTTTTTGGCATGGCCAAAATGCCCGGCCAGCATCACACCAACGGTAAATAACAGTGGCGTATTGGCAAATAAATCGTAGGAAATAGCAACCGACTGCGACCATGTGCCGAAGGTTTGCGACAACACCGGCAAACCAAGGTAGGTAACATTTCCGAACGCTGCGGCCAGCAGCAGCGCGCCAACAGCTTTTCTGCCGCCAACGCGTTGACCGTTTCCATAAATCAGCGCCGCCAGAAGTAGCGAAAGCAACACACCGATAGCCGCGACAACAGGCACACGCAGTGCATCAAGGTCAACCGGCGTTTGCCACATCACATGCAAAACCAGTGCCGGTAGAAATATCGCATAAACTGTCTGTGCCAAATAACCGCGAATAATCTCCGCATCCTTGCCACCGAGCAGTATACGCCAGAAAAGTCCGACCGCGATAATCGCGGCCATGCCGATGAGGGTTGCAAGCATAGGCAACAGACCCTAACTGAATCGCGCACGCAAGAAACCGCCGAAAATATCACCCTCTCTATCCGTGACGCGGCAAAGCCGCTAGCTTGCTGGCCCTAAAAACTAAACGCCAAGGAGACTCCACCGCTCATGCAGCCAAGGCAGAAAATAATCACCGCCAAACACTGGCTGATGCGACAGGAAATGCTGTATCTCAGCGTGCTGGCCATGTTCGTCGGCATCATTTCCGGTTATGCGGCACTGCTATTGCGCTTCGGTATTGAATGGTTTGCCACGCTGTGGACCGGTGAAATCGCCTGGGACCGGGCGCTGGACAGCACCCCGTGGTATATCTTTCTACTTGCTCCGACCTGCGCAGGCATCCTCGTCGGACTGATTAACACCCGTCTGATGAGCAGCAGTGAGTTGCGCGGCGTGGCTGGCGTGCTGGCCGATCTGGTGGAGCGCGGTGGACGCATCAATCGCAAACAGCTAGTAACGGAAACTTTCGGTTCAGCGGTAAGCATTGGTAGTGGTGCCAGTCTCGGGCGGGAAGGCCCAACCGTGGCTCTCGGCGCAGTCATCGCCTCCGAGATAGGCCACCGCCTTGGCCTGACCGAACATCAGGTACGCACCCTGATCGGCTGCGGTATTGCCGCCGGCCTTGCCGCATCCTTTAACACGCCCATTGCTGGCGTGCTCTTCGCGCTGGAAGTGATCTTGGCCGATTACGCCCTCGCTACTTTCAGCCCGATTGTTATTTCGTCGGTCATTGCCACGGTGATTTCACGCTCCGAGCTGGGTAATTTTCCGGCCTTCCTGATTCCCGAATATCATCTGGTAAGCACATGGGAAATCGGTGTTTATATGCTCATCGGACTGGCCTGCGGACTGGTTGCCGCCACCTTGATTAGCATGATGGGCCGCATCCGCACCCTGCTGGTGCGTTTTATCCCCAACCGGCGTCTGCAGCCGGTGCTTGCCGGTTTCTGCATCGGACTGCTCGGACTGCTTATTCCAGAAATCATGTCCATCGGCTACGGCACGGTCGGCCATATTTTACTGGAAACGGTCCAGCCCCAACTGTTCGGTATCACCTTCCCGCTCGGCCTATTTCTTGCCGTCCTTCTGGCCGCAAAACTTTTAGCGACCGCGATAAGTTTTGCCAGTGGTTTTCCCGGCGGTCTGCTTGGCCCGGCACTATTTATCGGCGCGGTAGTCGGCGCCCTTTTCGGCAGTATTGTTCATGGAATTTTCCCCACTTTTACAGAAGGTTACGGTGCTTACGCACTGGTTGCCTGCGGTGCGCTGACTGCCGCCGCCCTGCAAGCACCCATCACCATTATGCTGATGGTGTTCGAGCTGTCCGCCGATTATCACATTATGCTGCCACTGATGGCCGCTTGCATCGTCGCCACGCTGGTTAAACGCGCGTTCGGCCATGTGTCGGTATTCACCGAGGCTCTGGCCGAACGCGGTATTGAAACCCGCTGGGGGCTGGAGCAATCATGGATGCGGGCGGTAAAAATTTCACGCATAAACTGGCGACCGATTCCAAGCATCCGCGAAAATACCAGTCTGGCCGAATTGAAACGCATCTATGTGGATACAGGTAAAGGTTGCGTGCAGGTTGTGGATGATGCCGACAACATGGTCGGCATCATCACCTTCACAGATTTACAACCGTGGCTGCTTGAATCCAGCATGGACAATGTGGTGGTCGCTGCCGAAGTCGCCAATAGTAATGTGCGCACCATTTCCGAGTCTGACAATCTGCTTGATGCCATCGCCACCTTTGATCGCGAAGTTTACGAGCAGCTACCGGTCACGGCTGCCGGAAATCCACGCAAGGTGCTCGGCATCCTGTCGCGACAGGCGGTTTTCTCGACATATCACAAGCTCATCGTGCAACACGGCGAAAACTGATGCAACTTAATCCGGCCCAACAGCAAGCTGCTGAGGCTGGTGACGGACCGCAGCTGATTCTTGCCGGCGCAGGCTCGGGAAAAACACGAACCATCATCCACCGTATCGGTCATTTGATTGCCGCGCGCGGCATCGCACCGCACCGAATTCTGGCCGTAACCTTTACCAACAAAGCGGCCAGCGAACTCAAAAGCCGTCTTTCTCTGCTGATTGGCGACGAAGGTGGCGGTGTGATTTCCGGCACCTTCCACGCCCTTTCGCTGTCTTTTCTGCGCCGCTACGCCGATGCCCTCGGCTACCCGAAATCTTTTCAGGTGATTGATGCCGACGATCAGAAAGCACTCATCAGACGCTTGTTAAAAGCGCGTAATATCAGCAACGACACACTGCATCCGGGCTATCTGCTAAACTGGATTGAACATTGCAAACACGCCGCCTTAAACCCTGCGAATGCGCCACAGCAGGCATGGAACGACATCGACATGCGCGAACTTTACAACATCTATCAGCAGGAATTGGTTCAGCACGAGCGCATGGATTTCTCCGATCTTCTGCTCAATACCGTGCGCCTGCTAAAAGACTTTCCAGACATTGCCGCCCTGTTACGCGCCCGCTTCGATCATGTTCTGGTTGACGAATATCAGGATACCAACCCAGCCCAACATGCATGGCTGCAACTGCTGTGCTGCGAACACCGCAATTTGACCGTGGTCGGTGATGATGATCAGAGTATTTACGGCTGGCGCGGCGCGGACGTGCGCCACATTCTGCATTTTGAGTCGGTGTGGGAAGGCGCGAAAGTGCATCGATTAGAGCATAACTACCGCTCGACTGCCGCTATTCTCAATCTTGCCAACGCCGTCATTGACGGCAACCCGGAACGCCACAGCAAACAACTTAGAGCCACCCGTGAAGATGGGGAAACACCCTTCTGGCAGGTCTGTCAGGACGAATACGACGAGGCGAGGCGCATTGCCGCAGCACTTCGCAACTGGCATCAGCAAGGCATGCCGTGGCGAGAAATGGCCGTGCTTTATCGTACATCCCGCCAATCGTTACCCATCGAACAAGTGCTGAATGAAACGGGCTTGCCGTATCGCGTTATTGGCGGCGTCGGCTTCTTTGAGCGCATGGAAATCAAGGATGCACTGGCCTATTGGGCGCTGTTGCATCGCTGTGCCGACGCTCTGCATATGCGGCGGATTGCCAATAAGCCGAAACGCGGTATCGGCGCTGTCGGCGAGCAGCGCCTCATGGATTTACTGGCAGCCTCCGGCATGCGTGCCGCCGACTGGCTGGATACACTGGCTGAAAGCGGTCCCGGACCCGCCGCTAAACTTTCCGGATTGGCACGTGCCGTCATTGCGGTACGTCAGCAGATGATGCAACAGCCGGACCTCGGCCTGGAAGCACTATTGCAGGCCAGCGGTTATCTGGAAAGCCTGCAAGCGATGGGCGAAATCGAAGCCGCCACCCGCCGTGAAAATATTCAAGCTTTACAGGATTATCTGGCGATTGCCGCCGCCGAAGGCATCACGCCGATTGAATTTCTTGACCGGGCTGCACTGCTGCAATCCGGCGAACAGGTCAACAAGGCTGCATCGGAAGATGGTGCGGCGATTTCACTGATGAGCTTACATCGCGCCAAAGGGCTGGAATTTGATGGCATCGTACTCGGCGGCATCGAAGACGGCCTGCTGCCGCATCAACGTTCACTGGATGAAGGGCCGACCGGTCTAAGTGAAGAACGACGGCTGCTTTATGTCGGCATTACACGCGCCAAAGATCGACTGCTGCTGACTTCCGCACGCATACGGCGCAGCTTCGGCGATATGCAATTTCCGCAACCCAGCCGTTTTATTGCTGAAATTCCACGTGACATACTGGCACGCGAAGAAAACACCGCCCCAACCGTCACAGCCAACGCTGATATTGGCCTGAATATTGGCAGCAACGTACGTCATCCGAGCTTTGGCGAAGGTGTGATTCTCGGCGTTGAGGGTGCGGGTGATGCGGTTCGCGTATCCGTAGCGTTTCGCACCGCAGGAACCAAGCAACTGATGCTGAAATACGCGGCGCTGGAAATGATTTAGCTTTTAAGATTCTGCGTTAAAAAACACAAAACAGGAGATCGCCATGTCCGTTACTATCTACCACAATCCCCGCTGCTCCAAATCGCGCGCCACGCTGGCGCTGCTTGAAGCACGCGACATTGATCTGCAGGTTGTCGAATATTTGAAAACACCGCCCGGCGTAGATGAGCTCACGCGGATTCTATCTTTGCTGGGAAAATCGCCTGCCGAACTGATGCGCAAAGGCGAAGAGGAGTACAGCACGTATTTCAAAGATAAGGATTTATCGGATGCCGAAACAATTGCCTTGATGGTGCAATATCCGAAAGTTATTGAACGGCCCATTGTCGTGAACGGTAATGCGGCTGCCGTGGGGCGGCCCCCGGAAGCGGTGCTGAAGATTCTCTAAACGCACACAAACGAACAATTGCACAGGCTTTAAATCTAATGAATAGTTGCCCTTAAGGAGGTGCTGATTAATTCTGGGTAAAGCAGCTTGCATTAAGAATGTGCCAAATCAAGGCGCAATGTGCACGTAATAGCACGGCTATT